>JAIVJG010000172.1 GCA_020200155.1 Acidobacteriota bacterium
CCCAGATATTTCGAGCCGCGCTCGATGACGATCCGGGGCACCTGCGCTGAGGCGGCGTTGTCGAGATACACGAGCGGCTTGCCGTTGACGGTCTGGCCGAGCACCGGGAAATCTTTGCGGATGCGCCCAACTTCCCACTTGCCGCGCACGCCCGGCGCGTCTGCCTGTGTTTCTGTCGCTAACATTTCTTTCACTCTCAAGCTTCCAGCCGCGCGTGAAGGCGGTTCAGAATTGCCTCGTCCAACTGCGCCTTGATCGAGCCGATTTTAATTTTATCCACGATCTCTTCGGCGAACCCGTAAGTCAGAAGATTGCGCGCCAAATTCGCGTGCAAGCCGCGACTCGCCAGATAAAACAGTTCTTCCTCTTCAAGCTGCCCGACGGTCGCGCCGTGCGCGCACTTCACGTCGTCTGCGTAAATTTCCAGTTGCGGCTTCGTGTCCACGCGCGCCTCCGTCGAAAGAAGCAGATTCTTGTTGCTCTGCATGGCGTCTGTCTGCTGCGCGTCCCTGTGGACGAAGACCCTGCCGTTGAAGACCGCGCGCGACTTGCCGTCGAGTATGCCCTTGTAATTCTGGTGGCTCGTGCAATGTGCTTTGCGGTGGTCAATCAGCGAATGCGTGTCTGCGTGCTGGCCTGTCCCGACCATGTAGAGGCCGTCTACCCAGCATTCCGCGCCCTCCTGCTCGAAAAGCACCTCGATGCCGTGCCGCGAAAGCTGCGCGCCCAGCGTGATGGTCGTCAAATTGTAGGCGCTGCCCCGACCCAATTCCGCGCGAGTCGAAGCGACGTGAAACGCACGCAGGCTCTCGTCCTGAACTTTGTAGTGCGTGACCCGCGCGTTATCGCCGAGCGAGATGTCAACTACCGCATTCGTGAAATACACGGCGTCGCCGCTGGCCGAGTAGCTCTCGATGATCGTGGCCGCGCTGTCGCGCTCGGCCACAACCACCACACGCGGCGAAGAAAGAACGTCCGGGTCAGCCGAAGTGGAAATGAAAAGAAGGAGGATCGGGGCTTCCACGCTCACTCCCTTCGGAATAAGCAGGAATGCTCCATCGCGTAAGAATGCCGTGTTGAGTGCCGCGAAAGCATCCTCGTCGTGCGCGGCGTTTTGCTCCACACTCTCGCGCAACAAATCCGCGTGCTCACCCGTGAATGCTGTCGCGAAGTCGGCTAACACCACACCGGCAGGCAGCGCTTCAAGGGAAGAAAGCTCAGGGCTGTAAACGCCGTTAACGAAGACGAGACGACTGCGCGCGGCCTCAGTGTAAATTGAGGGATCAATCATCTCAGGTTGCGCCGGGCTACCGGCTTTGTTCGACGCGGGCCGGAATGCCGCTCGCACAATCGGCGCGACGTTCGTGTATTTCCAGTCTTCAAGGTCAGTCGTCGGGAAGCCTTTCGCCTCGAAACGATCCATCGCGCCCTCGCGCAGACGCGCCGCCCACAGAGGCTCGCCTTGAGCAATCTGTTTCGCAAATTCCTCGAAGGCTGAGCGGTACTGGCTTTTCTCTTTCGTCGCCTGAGACATCATGTTCAATCTTTACTCTGGACAATTGCGCGCGGCGGTCGCTTCGCTTTAAGCGCTGATCGCTGACTGCTGATTGCCGACCTCGTCTTTAATCCAATCGTAGCCCTTCGCTTCGAGTTCGAGCGCCAGTTCTTTGCCGCCGGAGCGCACGATGCGACCCTTATAGAGAACGTGCACGAAGTCCGGTACGATGTAGTTGAGCAGACGCTGGTAGTGTGTGACGAGCACGATGGCGTTCTCAGGCGTGCGCAGTTGGTTGACGCCGTCGGAGACGATCCGCAGCGCGTCAATGTCGAGGCCGGAGTCGGTTTCGTCTAGCACCGCGAGTTTCGGCTCAAGCACCGCCATCTGCAAAATTTCGTTGCGCTTCTTCTCGCCGCCTGAAAACCCTTCGTTCACCGAGCGCGACATCAAGCCAGCGTCCATCTCGACGACCTTCGCGCGTTCGGCCAGCAAGTCCTTGAACTCAAGCGGGTCTAGTTCTTCCTCTTCGTGATGCTTGCGCTTTTCGTTGTAAGCGAGGCGCATGAACTGCGCGTTCGAGACGCCCGGCACTTCCACCGGATACTGGAACGCGAGGAAAATGCCTTCACGCGCTCGCTCGTCCGGCGCGAGTTCGAGCAGGTTTCGACCCTCGAACAGAACTTCGCCCTTCGTCACTTCGTAGGCAGGATGCCCTGCAAGAATCTTCGCGAGCGTGGACTTGCCCGACCCGTTCGGCCCCATGATGGCATGCACCTCGCCCTTGTTGACCGTCAGGCTGATGCCGCGCAAAATCTCTTTGCCCTCGACGGTCGCATGTAAATCACGAATCTCTAACACAATAAATTTACTCCGTAAATTTCGGGACAGTGTTCGAGGGTCAGGGGTCGGTAAAAACCTCATCAACCCATGACCCCCAATCTCAAACTCCTGTCTACCCGACGCTGTTCTCAAGTTTCATTCCGAGGAGCCGCTGCGCCTCGACGGCGAACTCCATTGGCAGTTCGCGAAACACTTCCTTGCAAAAGCCGTTGATGATGAGCGAGACGGCGTCCTCTTGCGAGATGCCGCGCTGCTGTAGATAGAAGAGTTGCTCCTCGCTGATGCGCGAAGTGGTCGCCTCATGCTCGACGCGCGCCGTGTTGTTCATCACCTCGATGTAAGGGAAGGTGTTCGCGCCAGACTTCGAGCCGATGAGCATCGAGTCGCACTGCGTGTAGTTGCGTGCGCCTTCGGCTCCCGCGAGGACTTTGACGAGGCCGCGATAGCTGTTCCTGGATTTCCCCGCCGAGATGCCTTTCGAGATGATCGTCGAGCGCGTGTTTTTGCCGATGTGAATCATCTTCGTGCCGGTATCGGCCTGCTGCGCGTGATTCGTCAGCGCGACGGAATAAAACTCGCCGACCGAGTTCTCGCCCAGCAGGATGCAGGAAGGATATTTCCACGTAATCGCCGAGCCGGTCTCGACCTGCGTCCATGAAATCTTCGAGTTACGCCCGGCGCACTTGCCGCGCTTCGTGACGAAGTTATAGATGCCGCCCTTGCCTTCTTCATCACCGGCGTACCAGTTCTGCACGGTCGAATATTTAATCTCCGCGTCGTCGAGCGCGATCAGTTCGACGACTGCCGCGTGCAACTGGTTCTTGTCGAACTTCGGCGCGGTGCAGCCTTCGAGATAGGAGACGTGCGAGCCTTCTTCGGCGACGATCAGTGTCCGCTCGAACTGGCCGGACTCCTGATTATTGATGCGGAAGTACGTGGACAAATCCATCGGGCAGCGGACGCCCTTCGGGATGAAGACGAATGAACCGTCGGTGAAGACCGCGCTGTTTAAAGCCGCGAAGTAATTGTCGTTCGTCGGTACGACCGAGCCTAGATATTTTTTGACGATTTCCGGATATTCACGCACGGCTTCGCTGAACGAGCAGAAAATGACGCCGTACTTCTTCAGCTTCTCTTTGTAGGTCGTCGCCACCGAAACCGAGTCGAAGACCGCATCCACAGCGACTCCCGCGAGTTGCTTCTGCTCCGTGAGCGGGATGCCGAGTTTCTCGAACGTGCGGAGCAACTCCGGGTCAACTTCGTCGAGGCTTGCCTTCGTCGCCTTCTGCTTCGGCGCGCTGTAATAGACGACATCCTGATAGTTGATTTCCGGGTACGTGATGTTGGGCCAGTGTTTCGGCTCACGCATCGTCAGCCAGTGGCGGTAAGCCTTGAGTCGAAACTCAAGCATCCACTCCGGCTCGTCCTTCTTCGAGGAGATGAGACGGACGGTGTCTTCCGTCAAACCCTTCGGAATCGCGTCGGACTCGATGTCGGTGACGAAGCCGTATTTGTATTCCTGATTAGCTAGAAGCTCGATAGTGCTCATTTGAATCTTGCCGCTTCCTACTCGAAGCTCAATTGATCAACTAAAATTACTGTCGCAAGCGCACGCTAGTTAGCGCGCCGGAAAGTCGTCTCAAAGCGTGGCTGCGCGCGTTGAATCTGGTGCAGCATCTGGTCAACTTTCTCTTCCGTGCCGATTAACTGCGCGAGCGTGATGCCGGAGAGCGCCTGCTGGACGACTTCATGGAGGCCGACGATGACCGGACGTATGCCGCAATCGCCCGTGTGCACGCAAGAATCGAGCACGCCCGTGTAGCTCTTGCAATGACCCGCTATGACATCCTCGTCGAGCACCTTGATAATATCGCTCAGGTAAATCTCCGAAGCCGGATGCGCCAGGCGATAGCCGCCTTTCGTCCCCCGGATAGAGAAAACCAGCCCGGCCTTATTCAAAATCCAGAGCAGCTTTCCGGCGTTCGCCACCGAGATGCCTTCGCGCTCCGCAATCTGCGCGAGGGTCAGGAATTCCCCCTCGCCTAGCTGGGCGAGTTGCAACAGGCAACGCAATCCGTATTCTTCCTGTGCTGAAACTTTCATCCCTGACGCTCACTTGATTTCTCGTGCATCTTTAACAACGACACCATCTTAGATATACCTGACTTTTTTGTCAAGATTCGAGAAGGATTTAGTTGAAAGGAGGCTAACGCAGCATGTCGTGGGAGTTTTGAGCTTAAAGTTGGGCTGCTGACGCGCTGTCCACGAGCCATGCCGAGCAGGATGAGATCGAATACGGGTAAGATAGTATTGCCGAAATAGCCGCGCAGTTCATCTTCGTAGAGGCTGGCGCTGGCTGCCGCGTCGCCCCTGCCTTCCATTCGATGCACGTTCGTCGAGGGGAGCGGCAGGCGCGAGAGCATCGCTTCGTTTGCCATGCGGTAGTTACTCTCAAGGTCATCGGGCGGGACACACCGCTCGTCGCCGAAGAAGATGTGAACGTGTTGCCACTCGATTGCGCCGCTGATTTCTTCATCAGCCAGCAACTCGTAAACTCTCTTCGGCGTCGAGCCGCCGGCGAGCGCGACGCTGAAACTTCCCTTCTCTTCAATCGCCTCGCGCGCAATTTCGGTGAAGCGCCGCGCGGCGGCTCGCGCGACATCTTCGGGGCTGTCGAAAACTTGAATGTTCGGGTTGGCTACGGCGTGCTCCATGCTTATCATGTTACGGAGCAAAGCGCGCAACGAGCCGCGCCGTAGAGAGCGGTCTTGTCGTCGAGAATGATTCGCACGGGGATTGATTCGACGATCCATGACATGCGGCCTTTGTCCCCGTAGGCGCGCATGAATGTGCCGTCCGTAAGTTTTTCTAAAATCTTCGGGGCGATTCCGCCGCCGATGTAGAGGCCGCCGAAAGGTTTGAACAGCAGCGCCAGGTTGCCGGCCATCGCGCCGTAAACTCCGACCAGCATGTCGAGCGCCAGCGTTGCGAGTTCGGATTTGTGCGAGAGCGCCGCGCGGGAAATCGCTGCGGCGTGATCTCCGCCGGCAATCTCTTCGGCGAGCCACGCAGGCTCCTCTGCATATTTTCGGTCGCGCAGGAAAGAATAGATGTTAAGCAGACCCATGCCGGAAAGTACGCGTTCGTAGCTGACGTGGCCGTTCAACTTCTCCGTCATGTACCGCAGCAGTTCGATCTCGCGCTCGTTTCGCGGCGCGAAATCCAGGTGGCCGCCTTCGCCGGGCATGGGATGATGGCGCTGGCCGTCCCAGAAGATGCCTGTCATGCCGAGGCCTGTGCCGGCGGCGATGAGCGCGCGGTGTCCAACTGCCGCTTCCACGCCTTCATTCAAGGTGAAGAGATTTGACGGATGAAGCTCGCCGATGCCGTGGGCGGTCGCTTCGAGGTCGTTAATCAGCCCGACCCTGCCGAGTTTGAGGGTTTCGGCAAGCGACTCCTCGCTAATCAGCCATTTCAGGTTCGTGATGTGCGAGCGCCCACTCACGACCGGCCCAGCGACACCGAAGCAGGCGTGCGTCACGGGCTGCTGTGCATGACTTGAGATGAACTCCCGAAGAATCGCTTCGAGCGAGCCGTACTGTCCGCTCAGGAAGTTTTGTTGAGCAACGATACGGCCCAACGCCCGCCCGTCGTTTTCAAATAAAGCGACGTTGGTTTTAGTCCCGCCGATGTCTCCGGCAATAATCATTCGTGAAACGTTCCCGCGCTTTCTCTCAGAAGCTCTCTACCTCTCAAGACGTTCTAACAGGCGGGCGGCGGACTGTACAGCCTCTTCGTAAACAAGATCGCGCGACAGGATTTCGAGTTCACTGCTGAGGCGCTGCCCTTCCGTGCGAGCCTCGTAGTTCAGGACGCGACCCACCGAACGCTCACGCCCGCCGATTTGTGCGACAGTTTCCAGCTTCGTGCCCTCCGGCTTGAGGCCGACATAAAACTCGCCGCCTTCCGCACAAGAGATAGTCAAAGAGGTGAGCATGCCGCACTGGCGTTTCGTACTTTTCGTCGGACGCAAGGCCACTTCGATGCTCCGCTCCCCTGAACGGAAGCCGAAGCTGGCCGAGTCTTCTTTCAAACGAATGACGGACGGTTCCAGTTCCCAACCAAGCCGCGATGCCATCCAGCCGACGGCGAGCAGGGCTTTCGGAGAGATTTCGCCCGGCGCTTTCTCCGGTCGCTCGTACTCAAGCACCACGCGCTCGATCTGTCCCAACGATTGCTTGTAATCCGCCACGTCCCAGAAACTCGCGACGAGGGAACGCCACGCCGTGAGGCGGCCCCAGTTCAGATCGCTTATCACCGCCGGTCTCTCGCGGTCGGCCAGCAATTGCGCCAGCCTGTTTAAATCATCATGCGGGTGATCGAACGAAGCCGAATCAATGACTACACGATCCGCCAATTCGGAGAGACGGTCGAAGAGCTTATCTTCGTAGTGTGGGATGTCCTTCCACCAGAGAAAGACCGGCACGTCCGTCACGAGCAGCGGCGCGACGGCAGTCGAGACGTTCTCCACGGCAGGCCCTGCGGCCTCGACCGTGACCTGCTCGCCGCAAATCTGCTTCGCACCTTTCGCGGATGAATGGCAGCGCGTCGAGGCGGAAGCTTCTAGTTTCGCTTCCGTCGCTTCCCTGTCAACGACCAACACTAAAGCGCGAGAGGGATGGCGCGCAACCAACTCGTCGAGCAACGCGTCCACCTCGTCGCGGCCTTCGAGGCTGGTCGTGTACACGATCAGGTTCAGCACACACGCGCGCGTCACGCCCGCCGTCGCACCGTCCGACTTCGCATCCGTCTCGCTCGCCCACTTCGCCGCCAGCTCTTTTTCAAGCTTGCCGGCATCAATGCCGCGCGCGGACGGGATACTGCCTGTGCCTGCCTGTGTCTCCATAGATTAGTGCGGCGACGAGGAAGAAGCTGTTTTTAACTTGTCACTCGTCCGCCTGCCGCTTGTCTTTGCTTTCATGGCCTGCGCCAGTGCCGCCCCTGGCTCTCAAGCATTTTAAACGACTCTTCCGGCCCCCAAGACCCGGCCTCGTAATTCGGGAAATCAACTTCCGCGCCGCGCTCAGCCCATTCGTCGAGGATGGGCATGACCAGTTCCCAGCCGCGTTCCGTCATGTCCTTGCGCGCGTAGAGAGTCGAATCGCCGAGGATGCAGTCGAGGATGAGCCGCTCGTAGGCTTCGGCGAGTTTGCCGCCGAAGGACGCGCCATAGCGAAACTCCATGTTCACGTCGCGGATGCGTGTGACCTGTCCGGGCACTTTCGCTGCGACGCGCATCGTGATGCCTTCGTCCGGCTGGATGCGGACGATCAACTGGTTCGGCGCAATTTGCTCCATCGCCGCGCCGAAGAGAGGGTGCGGGGCGGCCTTGAACTGGATGGCTATTTCAGTCACGCGCTTTGTCAGGCGCTTGCCGGAGCGTATCACGAAGGGCACGCCCGACCAGCGCCAGTTGTCGAAGTACATCGTGACCATCGCGTAGGTTTCCGTCGCCGAGTTCGGCGCGACACCCTCTTCCTGCCGGTAGCCGGGGACGGGCTGCCCGCCAATCGCTCCCGGCCCGTACTGCCCGCGCACGCACTCTGCGCGCACGCGCTCCGGCGTGAACCCGCGCGCGGAGTGCAGCGCCTTGACCTTCTCATCGCGCACGTCTTCGGAGCCGAGCGTCGCGGGCGGCTCCATCGCCACGAGCGAGAGCACCTGAAAGACGTGATTTTGAATCATGTCGCGGACGACGCCCGCCTTCTCGTAGTAGCCGCCGCGCCCTTCTACTCCGACCGTCTCGGCGTTGGTTATCTGCACGTGATCAATGAACTGGCGGTTCCAGAGCGGCTCGAAGATGCCGTTGGCGAAGCGGAAGACTAAAAGATTCTGGACTGTCTCTTTGCCGAGGTAATGGTCAATCCGGTAAATCTGCGACTCGTGGAGGTGTTGCAGGATTTGCCGGTTGAGTTCGCGCGCACTCTCAAGGCTGTTGCCGAAGGGCTTCTCGATGATGACGCGCACCCAGCCATGCTCAGACTTCGTCAACGCGGCCTCGCCCAACTGTTTGATAGCGTCGGCGTAGAATTCCGGCGCGAGCGAGAGGTAGAAGAGACGATTGCCCTGCGTGCCGCGCTCGCGGTCTGACTGTTCAAGAAGCTCTCTGATTTTGCGAAAGTCGTCCGGGTTATGTATGTCGCCCGGCATGTACTGCATCGCCTGCGCGAAAGAGTTCCAGACCTCTTCGTCAACGCTCTTGTCTTCGGAGAATTCGACGACCGCGTCCCTCATCTTGCTGCGGAACTCATCGGTCGTCATCTCTGTGCGCGCCAGCCCGATGATGGCGACTTCGGCGGGCAACAGTCGCTGCTGCACGAGACGATAAATCGCCGGGATGAGTTTTCTTCTGGCGAGGTCGCCCGACGCGCCGAAGATCACAATCGCGCAAGGCCCCGCCGTTCGCTCAAGACGGAGACCCGCGCGCAGTGGGTTTTCCTCAATTGTCGCTGCTGGCATCGTGTGTGTTCGCCGTCTCTAAAGAATGCGCGTTGGAATTATTGGGGATTGAGAAAAGGATGACAGCGCGGCTGTCAAGCATCAGCTTTGAAGATAACTTTCTTCTCTTCATCCTTCCGCCTTACATCACTCATCCCTGCTTTTCGAGCAGTTGCTCCCATTCCGTATGTATCGCGGGCTGTCCGGGTTTGTCCACGCGCTCGTAGGTGTGCGAGCCGAAGAAGTCGCGCTGTGCCTGCGTCAGGTTGAGCGGCAGTTCGGCGGTGCGGTACGTGTCGAAGTAGCCGATGCTGGCCGACATGCCGAGCACGGGGATGCCTGCCGCCATCGCCGTCGTGACGGCGCGACGCCAGTTCGCCTGCGCCTGCTGCATGTAAGCGTTGAAGTCGGGGTCGAGCAAAAGGTTTGGCAGGTTCGGATTTTTGTCGTAAGCCTGCTTGATCTTGCCGAGAAATCGCGCGCGAATGATGCAGCCGCCCTTCCAGATGCGCGCCGTCTCGCCGAGGTCAATATTCCAGTTCCAATTTTTCGAGCCGGCGTGAATCAGGCTCATGCCCTGCGCGTAAGAGCAAATCTTCGAGGCGTAGAGGGCATCGTGTATGGCCGCGATCAATTCTTTCCTGTCGCCCTCAAACTTGCCGGCGGCGGGGCCGCCGATCTGCCTGCCGGCCTCGACGCGCTCGTCCTTGTGCGCCGAAAGATTTCGCATCCCGACCGCCGCGTCAATCGTCGGAATGGCAACTCCGAGTTCGAGCGCGATGTCGCTCGTCCACTTACCAGTCCCCTTCTGCCCTGCCTTGTCGAGCACGAGGTCAACGAGAGGGCGTCCCGTCTCAGGGTCTTTGACGCGCAGAATCTCAGCCGTGATTTCGATGAGATAGGATTCCAGGTCGCCGCGATTCCACTCGTCGAAGACACCGGCCATCTCTTCCGTGCTCATGCCGAGAAGGCGGCGCAGCATGTCGTAGGCTTCCGCGATGAGTTGCATGTCGCCGTACTCGATGCCGTTGTGCACCATCTTGACGAAGTGGCCCGCGCCGCCCGGCCCAATGTAGGTGACGCACGGCCCGTCATCAACTTTGGCGGCAATCGCTTCCCAGATCGGGCGAATTTTTTCATATGCCTCGCGGTCGCCGCCCGGCATCAGGGATGGCCCCAGAAGCGCGCCCTTCTCGCCGCCCGACACGCCGGAGCCGATAAAGTAAAGCCCCTGCTTTTTCAACTCCTCCTCACGCCGCGCCGTGTCCACGAAGTAGGAGTTGCCGCCGTCAATGATGATGTCGCCCGCTTCGAGGAACGGCTTGATCTGCGCCACAGTCCAGTCAACGGGATCGCCCGCTTTGACGAGCAGGATGATTTTGCGCGGGCGCTCGATGACTTTGACGAACTCTTCAGCCGAGTGCGCGCCGACGAGTTGAAGCCCTTCGTGTCGCTTCACGAAGTCGTCAACCCATTCCAGTTCGCGATTAAAAACCACGACCCGGCAGCCGTTTCGCTCGATGTTAAGCGCCAGATTCTGTCCCATCACGCCGAGGCCGAACATTCCGACCCGCGCCTTCCCTGTGTGCTGTTCCGTTGTCATCTATCCTATTTCGCTCCTGTCGCATCGGAGAGCGGCAGTGCTTCGCCGATCAGCAGGGCAAGCCGCTGCAATCCGGCGCGTGTGTCCGCGCCGAGGTCAACGCGTATCGCCCGACGCCCGTGCTTCGAGAGCGAGCGGTAGTCGCCGAGCGCCTGCGCCTGCTTCAGGACACTGAAAGTGTAGGACTCGCCCGGAACGGGAAGGTCGGCTTTGTCGGGCGCGGTGATTTGCAGAAAGATGCCTGTGGCGGGGCCGCCCTTGTGTAGCTGTCCGGTCGAGTGGAGGAAGCGTGGGCCGTAGCCGGTCGTCGTCGCGCAACGGGTCGCGTCGCGCAGTTGCGTGCGTATCTGCTGGATGAAGGCGTCGTGCTCCGGCGTCTCTTCGATGTATTCGAGCAGCGCGATGTAGTCGCCCGCGACGGCACGCGCGAGATGAGCCTTGAGAGCCTCGACGACCGACGCGGAAGGCAGACCTGCGTGCGTCTGGTCGTCCGTGTAGATGGTCAGCGTAGCGTCTGTGACGAGCGCGGTCTGCTCCTGCAACGAGCCGCTCTGTTTAAAGGATTCAAGCAGTTCCTTCGTCGCGTCCTTCGACTCCTGCACGTTGGGCTGGTCGAACGGGTTGATGCCGAGACGCCAGCCCGCGAAGGCCGTCGCCAACTCCCACAGGAAGAATTCCTCGCCGAGATCGTAGAGGTCTGTCAGCGTCCGGTAGACCACCGGATGCCCTGCGGCTTCGAGCGCCTTTAACTTGCCCTCGACCTCGCTGTCGAGTTTGCCGACCGAGATGGAGACGAACAGGCGGTCGTCGCCATAGACTGAAGGCGCGCCCAGCGACTCGCCAGCCACAGGCACTATCCCAAGACCCTCTTTGCCCGTGCTCTCCGCGATCAACTGCTCGACCCACAGGCCGAACGACGCGATCTTCGGGTCGGTGATGATCGTCAGTTTGTCGCGCCCGGCCTTCGCGCACTCGCCGATGATCGCGCCGAGCCGCGCGCCGGGATTGTCGGCAGCCGGGACGACCGAAGCGCACGCGTGTATGACGCGCTCGGCGCGGTCGAGCAGCTTCTTGAGGTCGAGTCCCATCAGCGCCGCCGGCACCATCCCAAAATACGAGAGCGCCGAGTAGCGTCCACCAATGTCTGCCGGGTTGAGGAAGATGCGCCTGAACTTGTCATCCGTCGCCATCTTCTCCATCAGCGTGCCGGGGTCTGTGATGGCGACGAAGTTTTCGCCGGGGTTCTCTTTCACTTTCCCGACCTGTTCGTACCAGTATATGTAAAAGACGAGCGGCTCGGTCGTCGTCCCCGACTTTGATGAGATGATGAAGAGGCAATGCGCGAGATCAATCTCGCCGGCCAGTCGTGTGAGCGTATCGGGGTCGGTCGAATCGAGCACGAGCAATTCCGGGTAGCCGTCCTGTTTGCCGAAAGTGCGCCGCAGGACTTCGGGGCAGAGCGACGAGCCGCCCATCCCGCAGAGCATCACGTGCTTGAACCCTCCCTCCCCGCGAACGCGATCCGCGAAGGCGAGCAAATCGTCCTCGACGCCAATCATCTCTCCGGCCACGGTCAGCCAGCCGAGCGCGTTCTTGATAATTTTCTGCGCGTCCTCGTCTTCCTTCCACAGCGCAACGTCTTTGTGCCAGATGCGTCGCACCACGTCGCCCTTATCCGCTTCTTTGATGGCCGCGCCGACGGCGTCGCCGTATTTGCCGAGCGAGGCCGCAAGGCGTTCGTTGATGCCCGACCTTATCGCGTCGCGCTTCGCCAGGAGGGATTCGGCGAGCGAATCGAAGGAACTGACGAAGGCCGCGAGACCGTCCTCCTGCAACTTTTTCGTCACGGCGTCAATGTCTATGCCCGCCTCGGAGAGTTGAGCCATGAGTGCTTCGCATTCATCAAGGCCCTGTTCGAGCGTGAGCGACACCTTTGCGTGATCGCGCGTGGCCGTGTAGGTCGCGGGCGGAATTGTGTTGACCGTTTCGGGGCCGATCATGTTTTCGACGTAAAGCACGTCCGAGTATTTCGGATTCTTCGTGCCCGTCGAAGCCCAGAGAGGCCGCTGCACCTGCGCACCCTTCGCCTTCAGCGCGGCGAAGCGCGGGCCGTGGAAAATCTCCCTGAACTTCCGGTAAGCCAGCTTCGCGTTCGCGATCCCCGCCCTGCCAAGCAGGCTTTCGAGCCGCTCTTTTTCTTCCGGCGTCGAAGCGTGGCGCGCACGCGATTCGAGGTCGGTATCAATCGCCGTGTCCACGCGCGAGACGAAGAAGCTGGCGACCGACGCGATGTGGTCAACCGGCTTCCCTTCGGCGTCGCGCCGTTCCAAGCCGCGTATGAAAGCCTCTGCCACCTGCTCGTAGTTCTCGATGGCGAAGATCATCGTGATGTTGATATTGACGCCGCGATAAATTGACTCTTCGATGGCCGGGATACCCTCCTGCGCGGCGGGTATCTTAATCATCACGTTGCGGCGACCGACGCGCTTGAAAAGTCGTTCAGCCTCCTCGATAGTGCCCTGCGTGTCGTATGCCAGCTTCGGGTTGACTTCCAGACTGATGTAGCCGTCAACGCCGTCCGTCTTGTCGTAAACCGGCTTGAGGATGTCTGCGGCGCTCCCGATGTCAGCGACGATCAGGTCTTCGTAAATGTCGCCGACCCCTTTGCCCGCGCCCACCAGCGAGCGCATCTGCTCGTCATAGTCCGTCGAGCCGGTGATCGCCTTCTCGAAGATCGTCGGGTTCGAGGTCACTCCGCGCAAATCGTCCTCGTCAATTTTTTTCTGAAGGTCGCCGCCCGTCAGCATCGCGCGGCGGATGTTGTCGTACCAGATAGACTGGCCGAGCTTCGTGATTTCTACCAGAGGATTGCTCATCGCGTGACTCCCGATTTTGATTGCCGTTCAGGCCCAATCTTCATTTTTCTGCGAACGTTTGAAGTGTGAGAACACTATAACACGAATCCAACGCCATCTATTCATGGCACAGTTTCGGCGCTCCCGCACAGGAAAAATCGGGCGGTGCGAAGATGCACATTTGCTTTTGTGTTTGAGCGTGACTGAGAAACTCGCCGCACAAGACAGCTTACTCTTAAAATGCGACATCGCCCGCTCGTGAACTTCAGTTCAGCCGAGCGGGCGATGAATTATCTCAGAAGACTTCAGGCTTGAGCCGTCAAGCGGAAGCAGCGCGTCCGCCGTCATCCTATGGCTGGGCGGCGGCAGCTTCCGGATTTTTAAACAGCGCATCATCCATCTTGATGCCGTAGACCACCGACAGAATCTGCGCGTCTTCAACCTGCCTGTCGTTTTCAAAAAGCACCGTGCGCTTGGGAACCGACGTGCCCTGCACGACTTGATAGTCGTGGAACGTGCGCCTGAATTTGACGGGCTTAGTGTCGCCGGGCGCAGTGTCTTCGTACTCGAGCGCGAGCACCTTGCCGCTCTTCGTGCTGACGTAATAACGCGTTCGCAGTTTGTTTTTATCGGTCACTTCGAGAATCCACATCTCGATGCCCTTCTGCTTATCCTTGCCGGCCAGATTGAGCGTCGCGCCGTTCTCTTTGTAGCGCAGTAAAATGTCGAGGCTGTGCTGGCTCTCGGCCAGAAAGTCGGCGACATCCTCCTGTCGGGGCGTGAAAGGTGTCCCCTTGACCAGCCCCCAGACGTGGCCGTCATTGAGGATAAGGGAATACTCCAACGTCGGCTTTTTCTGATCGAGGCGAATCTTGTCCTTCTCGATAGTCTCGCCACGCTTGAAGCTGCGCTCGTAAGAAATATTTTCCGCGCGACCGTCGTCCGTTGTACGGACGAGCTGGCCGCGCTCGACTCCACTGCGCCTGATCTGGCTCAGTCGTTCGCGCTGGCCGAAGACGAGAATGACCGTCTCGGCCACCTGTTCGGCAGTCACAGGCTTCGCTTCCGCCTTCTGTCTGGCGAAGGCAACAGGCACGGACGAAAGCCCCGTGCAGGCCAGCAAAAAGGCTGCCAGCGCAACCTGTCTATAACGTGGCAACACTGAGTGTGTCTCCTTCAAAGTTAACGTTGAATCAGTGACCGGCGCGCATTGCGTCATAATCAGGAGAGATCGGCCAGCTCATTGTCCGAATTGTAACACAGGTGCGCCCGCACAATCCTCTCCGACGAAGACCGCATCAACATCCCAAACATTGATGCCCAAGGCCTTTGCGCGGATGCCCGGACTCTCGCATTGACAAGCTTCCGAGCGAGAATGTAGAGTGCACGGTTTTCATAACTCAACGACAAGCGACGCGCGCCGGGTGACAGGCTATTGCCCTTCCTTTGCTCGCCAATTGTCATTCAACAGTGATTTTTTGAAAGGAATCCAAGACCGTGAAAAAAGTGGGCATTCTGGTAGGCCGTGAAAAGACTTTCCCGGAAGCATTAATCAAGAATATTAACGAGCGAGGCAGAGGCGACGTGGTCGCCGAATACGTCGAAGTGGGAGGCGTCCGCCTCGACTGGACGAAAGCTTATCACCTCATCATTGACCGCATCTCGCACGAAGTTCCCTTCTATCGCGGCTTCCTGAAGCGTGCGGTGCTCGAAGGCACCATCGTCATCAACAACCCTTTCTGGTGGTCTGCGGACGATAAGTTTTTCAACTATTCGCTCGCCACTAAACTCGGTGTCGCCATCCCCAGAACAGTCCTGCTGCCCCAGAAAGACTACATCGAGGGCGTCACCGGCGAATCACTGCGTAACCTCGAATTCCCACTCGATTGGGACGGCATCGCCGACTACGTCGGCTTTCCCGCCATCATCAAGCCATTCGACGGCGGCGGCTGGAAAAACGTCTCACGCGTCAACGACCTCCAGGAACTCTGGCAAGTTTACGATACGACAGGCACGCTCTGTATGACGCTACAGGAGATGATTGACTTCGATCAATTCGTCCGCTGCTACTGCATCGGGCAGACCGACGTGATGATCATGCCTTACGACCCACGCAAGCCCTACCTGTCGGGCGAGCAATACGTCGAGAACCCCACGTACCTGTCGGCGGAACTGGCACAGCGGGTCGGCAACGACGTGCGAACGCTCTGCCGCGCCCTCGGCTACGACATCAATACCGTGGAGTTTGCGATTCAGGACGGCGTCCCCTACGCGATAGATTTTATGAACCCCGCGCCGGACGCCGAACTCGCATCGGTCGGCGAGTTCTACCACAACTGGGTGACGAACGCCGTCACAGACCTCGTCTTCCGGCGACTTGAAGAGCCGCAGCCCGCGCCCCAATATCGCTGGGACACGATGCTTAACCCGCCGCAAACGAATACAACGCAGGCTGTCGCTGCCACCGCCATCGCCGCCGGGCAAACACCCAGCAACATGCTGCCGGAGGCCGTCCGTGATATCACTTCAGAGATCGCTTCCACGGTCGGAGACCTTGTGGGACAGGCGACAAGCGCCGTCTCTGAAATGCTCCATTCGGTCACTGAATCGGCGCAGCCTGATTCAAAAGCGACTAATCCCACACGCTCCACCGCAGCAAAGAAGAGCACGGCATCAACTAAAAAAAATGCCGCTACACGCTCGAAGAAATCTGGCTCGGATGCGTAGAAAAGTGTCGTCCGGCTCTCGCCCACGAAACGAAAAAAAGCAAAAGGCGACTATTCCAAGTCGCCTTTTGCTTTTAAATTTCTGGTGGCCAGGGACGGAATTGAACCGCCGACACCGCGATTTTCAGTCGCGTGCTCTACCAACTGAGCTACCTGGCCGGATGCCTTGGCGTAAACAAGGCCGCAAGTATAAGTAGCCGGTAATAAACTGTCAACTCGGCTTGGTCAGATCATTTTTTGTCAAATTGGTCACAGAAAAGCGTTGACAGTTTTGCAGAGAAGTGTATAATCCGTCGCGTCAGGGATGAGGTTGGTCAATACGACCGCCGACAAACTCCGCAAGGAGCAACCATCCATCAGCCCGAACATGTTAGCGCCCGCCAGTGCCAGCTCGAACGCCGATTGTGCCCCCCACAAACGCTACCTTTGAGCTGGCACAGCCATTTTTGCAGCCTGCTGAAAGCCACACATTCTCAGCAACCTTCCGGCGCTACGCAGATTCCCTTGACGAGATGTAATTCCGATTCCTCAAACCTTCACCCGCTCCATTAACAGATCGAATTCAAGGTTCGCATCCTTCAACACTTCCGCTTCGCTGAGCGTCTGTAGTTCACCGTCAAGCAATACCACGGCACCGTCAATTAGCACTGTCCGCACGTCTGCCGCTTCGGCGGCATAGACGATTGTCGAAATCACGTCAGGCCGGGGCGTCAGGTGGAGACGATTAAGGTCGAGGATTGTGATGTCCGCGCGCTTGCCGGCTTCCAGGCTGCCAATCTCCCCTTCCTGTCCGAGCGCGCGTGCCCCGTCAATCGTCGCCATCCGCAGGACACGCGACGCGGGCAAGGATTCTGTGCCTTTCGTCACTTTTTGAAGCAGGGCAGCCGTTCTCATCTCCGTAAACATATCGAGGCGGTTATTGCACGGCGCGCCGTCCGCACCGAGCGAGACTGAGACGCCGCGCTCGATCATTTCCGCGATTGGGGCGATGCCGGAGCCTAGCTTGAGGTTCGACGAGGGACAGTGTGCGACGTGTGTGCCCGTCTCCCTGAGCAAATTCATCTCGCTTTCGCTCACGTGTACGCAGTGAGCCAGCAGCACGTGCGGCCCAGAGATGCCAACCGCGTCAAGGTATTCGACATTTCGCTGCCCGGTCTCTTCCTCGACTAATCGGATTTCGGCTCGATTCTCCGAGGCGTGCGTATGAATCATCACTCCTCGCTCCCGCGCAAGGGTGGCGACTCTGTCGAGCAATTCGCGCGTGCAACTGATAGCGAAGCGAGGCGCGAAGCAGTAGCGCAAGCGTCCATCGGCTCGACCGTGCCACTTCTCCAGTAATGCGAGTGATTCGTTAATGGATTTTTCGGTCTCTTCCTGCAACTCGGCGGGCGCATCGCCTCCGCGATCCATCATGCACTTGCCGACCGTGGCACGAAAGCCCGTCTCTTCGACGACGCGAAACGTTTCGTCCGTGTGGCTCGGACGGCACAGCCTGCGGCATCAATCGTCACGTCAGCGGTAGCCCCGGTTCCGCCCACGGCGGCGATGCGCCCGTCGTGGATGAGCAGGTCGCCCACGACGACAGAGTTTCTTGCGTCCATCGTGACGAGCGTGCCGCCTTTAATCAGAATGGTTTTCGTCATGCGCTGCCGGGAGGAATTTGCGTGAATTCGCCGCGCGGATTATGCGCCCTTGGATTGTGAGAAGCCAAGTTGAGAGAGGTCGTCGGGCGGGCACAAGTTCAGCCGCCGGCATCGCACTTCCTTTCGGGAGCCGACTGCCGGCGGCTGAATAATGGGTCAGGAGCGACTCGTCAAGCGCCCGTTACTTCTTGTTCGTCGTCGCGGCCTCGGCGGACTCTTTCGCTTCGTCGCCGGCAACAGCGATGCCGAGCGCGACGCGCACTTCCGTCTCGATGCGCTGTAGAAGCTCGCGGTTATCCTTGAGCGTCTGCTTTGAATTCTCGCGCCCCTGGCCGAGGCGCTCCCCCTTGTAGGAGAACCACGCGCCGCTCTTCTCAATGATGTGATTGGCGACGCCGAGGTCAATCACGTCGCCCTCGCGCGAGATGCCTTCGCCGTACATGATGTCGAACTCGCAATCGCGAAACGGCGGCGCGACTTTGTTCTTCACGACCTTGACCTTCGTGCGATTGCCGACCACGCGGTCGCCGTCCTTGATCGCGCCGATGCGGCGTATGTCCATGCGGAGCGACGCGTAAAACTTGAGAGCGCGCCCGCCCGTCGTCGTCTCCGGCGAGCCGAACATGACGCCTATCTTCTCGCGAATCTGGTTGATGAAAATGAGGCTCGTGTTGGACGAAGAGACGATAGCCGTCAACTTGCGGAGCGCCTGCGACATCAGGCGGGCTTGAAGGCCCGGCAGGCTGTCGCCCATCTCGCCGTCGAGTTCCGCGCGCGGCACGAGCGCCGCCACCGAGTCAATGACGATCACGTCCACGCCGTTCGAGCGCACCAGCGCCTCGCAAATCTCCAACGCCTGCTCGCCCGAATCCGGCTGCGAAATCAGCAAATCGTCAATGTTGACGCCGAGCTTTCCGGCGTACTCAGCATCCATCGCGTGCTCGGCGTCAATGTAGGCCGCGACGCCGCCCGCCTTCTGCGCTTCGGCGACGATGTGAAGCGCCAGAGTCGTCTTGCCTGAACTCTCCGGGCCGTAGATTTCGATGACGCGCCCGCGCGGTACGCCGCCGATGCCGATGGCCGCATCCAGGCTCAGAGAAGTTGTCGAGATTGCCAGCACGTCGGCGACTTCGCGCTCGCCGAGGCGCATGATCGAGCCTTTGCCAAATCTTTTTTCGATATTGAGGAGCGCCGCTTCAACCGCTTTGCCGCGATCCGTGCTAGTTTTATCAGCCATTGTTACCATCACTCTTTCTTGTCCTCTTTTCTCACGGTTAAAATCTGGGTCTTCCCAAAGACCGGGGAAGTATACCACAGATGACGCGAGAATGGAACAATGTTTCACGACTGCAACAAGTTTTTTTTCACCTAAACAGCAAAGGTGAGGCCACAGGCCTTCGTGAGCGGCGACAATATACGCCAGCCCCTGCAATTAAGTCGAGCGCGACAAGCTGTATTTTAAGCGCCCGGCAAAAGAGACCGCGCGAACGTGCCGACACGAGAGACAAGATCGGGAGCGTCAGCATGCTTTTCAATCTCAGCCACGAGGGCCGAGCCGACCACCGCCGCGTCGGCGTAGCGCCAGACATCAGCCATGTGCGCTTGAGACGAGATGCCGAAGCCGACGGCAACCGGCAACTCGGAGACACGGCGCACGCGCTCAACGAGCTTTTCCGCTTCGACGCTTAAATCTGCACGCGCGCCCGTCACACCGGCGCGTGAGACGGCATAGACAAAACCACGCGCACGCTCGGCGACCATCCGCAGGCGCGCATCAGAAGTTGTCGGCGCGACCAGGAAGATTTGATCCAGCCCGTGTGCGGCGAGGACATCTGTAAATTCCCCGGATTCCTCCGGCACAAGATCGGTTGCCAGCACGCCGTCCACTCCTGCGCGCACGGCTTCCGCCGCGAGCCGCTCGACGCCGAATTGCATCAGGGGATTGAAATAACTGAAGAGCATGATGGGCAGGTCGGTTTCGCGTCGCACCTCAGCTACGACTGCGAGAATATCCGCGATGCCTACGCCATGTCGCAGGGCACGCTCGGATGCGCGCTGGATGACGGGGCCGTCGGCCACCGGATCGCTGAACGGCACGCCGAGTTCGAGGACGCTCGCGCCTGAGCGCGCCAGTTCCAGTACAAACCCGCGCGTTGTTTCGAGGTCGGGATCGCCTGCGGTGATAAAGGGGATGAAGCCGCGCCTTCCCTCTTGTTTGAGACGTGTGAAAGCCTCGCCGATGCGACTCAAAGGGATTCTCCGCCAAGTTGTTCGGCAACCGTGTGCACGTCTTTGTCTCCGCGCCCGGAAAGATTCACGATGATTGCCTGCTCAGGCTTCATCTCGCGCGCCAGTAGCAAGGCGTGCGCGACGGCGTGCGCGGACTCAAGCGCCGGAATGATTCCTTCGTGTTGTGAAAGGGTCTGGAAAGCCTGCAAGGCTTCGTCATCCGAGGCCGAGACATACTCGACGCGGCCAGAGTCATGCAGGTAGGCGTGCTCCGGGCCGATGGAGGGGTAGTCAAGCCCCGCTGAAATCGAATGAGTCGGGGCGATCTGGCCGCGCTCGTCTTGTAGGACGTAACTCAGTGTCCCCTGCAACACGCCGGGACGCCCGCCGCCACTCTGGTTGAAACGCGCCGCGTGCTCGCCCAAGCCAGCGCCGCTCCCACCGGCCTCGACGCCGATCATGCGGACGTTCGCGTCGCCGAGGAACGGATAAAACAGTCCGATGGAATTAGAGCCGCCGCCGACACAGGCGACGAGCGCGTCGGGCAGTTGCCCTTCCCTCTCCAAAAACTGCGAGCGAGCTTCACGCCCAATGATGCTCTGGAAATCGCGAACCATTAAAGGGTACGGGTGCGGCCCTAGCGCGCTGCCGAGCAGGTAGTATGTATCCGCGACGTTCGTCACCCAATCGCGCAATGCCTCGTTGATCGCGTCCTTGAGCGTGCGCGAGCCGCCGTCAACTTCCCGCACCTCAGCTCCGAGCAGTCGCATGCGGAAAACGTTGAGGCGCTGGCGGCGCACGTCCTCCGTGCCCATGTACACCACACATCGAAGTCCGAACAGCGCGCAGACGGTCGCGGTCGCGACGCCGTGCTGTCCCGCGCCCGTTTCGGCGATGATGCGACTCTTGCCCATCCGCCGCGCGAGCAGCACCTGTCCGAGCGCGTTGTTGATTTTGTGCGAGCCTGTGTGCGAGAGGTCTTCGCGCTTGAGAAAGATACGCGCGCCGCACGCGAGTTCGGTCAGGCGCGCGGCGTAGAAGAGCGGCGTCGGACGGCCTGAGTAGTCGCGCAGCAGGGAGGCAAACTCTGTTTGAAAGTCTTTGTCGGCGCGTGCGGCCTCGTAAGCCGCGTTTAGCTCTTCGAGCGGTGCCATCAACGTTTCCGGCACGAAGCGCCCACCGTAAGGCCCCCAGTGCCCGCGCTCGTCCGGCTCAACCGCAGCCTGTCTATCAGTCATTGACATCCCCTTGTGTGTTGTCCACGCGAGATCAAGTCAGTTCGCAAACGGATGAATCGCCGACTTGCTGCTCGTCCACACTAATTCCGTCGTCAGCCGTGAGCGTTCGATTGCGTCCCCCGCGCTTGGCACGGTAGAGCGCGGCGTCGCTCTTGGCGAAAAGCTCCCGCCCCGACTGCGCGTGCGACGGGCATGCGGCCACGCCGAGGCTGATGGTCACCTGTCCTACGCCTTCGACGAACTGCGCCGCCACCGCCAGACGCAGGCGCTCGGCGACGACCACGGCCTTCGCAATCTCAACGCCTGCGAGCAACAGCGCGAACTCTTCGCCGCCGAGCCGCGCCGCCGTGTCGTTATCGCGCGACAGGTCTTTGAGCGCATTCCCGATGCTGCGAATCACCTGATCCCCCGCCGGATGGCCGTGCGCGTCGTTGACCCTTTTAAGATGATCCACATCGAGCAGAATCAGTGAGCACGGCATTCTGTAGCGTCGCCACCTTTCAATTTCTTGCCCCAGCGCCTTACGGAAGCGGCGGTTGTTCGCGAGTTCCGTCAGGAAATCGCGGTCGGCCTCGGCGCGCAGGCCGTCAATAGTCAGTTTGTGCGCGACGAGTTGTGAAGTGCGCGCAAGGAGGAGTGCAAGCTCCGTGGGCAAGCGGAAATAATCGAATGCGCCGGAGGCCATCGCCGCCGCACGCCGCTCGATGCTTGAAGCCTCCACGCCGATCAGGACGACGGGGACGGTGTCCTGCGCCTCCGTTAGTAGCCGCGCCATCTCGGCGGCGCTGATGCCCTTGAGGTTCGTGTCGACGATGACGACGTGCGGGCGCGTACGCTGCAAAGCGACGAGAGCATTCGCGCCGCCCGTCGCTTCCGCGACGAAGAAGCCCGCATTTCTGAGTTGGGGAATACAGGTGCCCACCGCCGCGTCGTCGGTGATAAGCAGGACGCGGCCCTGCGTGCGCGTCTGAGCGCTCGTCTTCTCGTTTGTTAGAGCTGTGGCGCTCATCAGTGTGATATCAAAAGGAACAGTTCATGCGACGAGCCGGAAGATAGTGGGAGGAAAACAAAAGGAGCGAACACCTCTTTCTGAACATACGATCCAACCTGAACGACGACAGCATAACTGATGAGGGCATGGCTGCGTCAAGCTTTTCCTTCGGCGGCGCGCACGGCCCGGATAAAATCACGGAGGCGGGAAGTGTCTTTTTTCCCCGGCGAACTCTCGACGCCGCTGCACACGTCCACGCCGAAAGGTTTGACGGCGACAATGGCTTCGGCCACGTTGTCAGGCGTCAGGCCGCCTGCGAGGTAGAGCTTGCGTGCCAACTCCCGCACGAGTCGCGCCTGCGACCAGTCGAAAGTGTGCCCCGTCCCGCCGCGCGCGTCCTTCGAGAAGGCGTCCAGCAGGATAGCTTCAACGTCGTACCGTGCGGCAACCGTTGGATCAAACTTTGCGCCGACCCGAAGCGCCTTGATGACCATCAGGCTCCCCAACTCTCGGCAATACTCCGGCCCCTCGTCGCCATGCAACTGAACCGCCGCGACGCCCGCTTCGGCGGCGATGCACGCGACCGCGCCCGGCGACGCTTCGTTGACGAACACACCCACACACAACACCTCGGACGGCAGCGACGAAATGATCCCGCACGCCGCCCCCGGCGCGATGAAACGCGGGCTTTGCCTATAAAAATTGAACCCAAGCGCCTGCGCGCCGCACTCGACGGCAACCCGTGCGTTTTCCAGATTCGTGATCCCGCAGATTTTTACCTGAATCATTGAGCAGTTTTCAGTATCCGGTTTTGAGATTCTCAAAATTTGAATTTCAAATCAGGTGTTTCAGACGCAGAGCTTCAGGTTTCGGCTTCCGCCAGAGCCACAAGCCCGCGCAAAGTCTCTTCGGGATGTTCGGCGCGCATCAGCGTCTCGCCGATGAGGAATGCGCCGTAGCCGTGCGTCTGAAGTGAACGAATATCGCTGCGCGTCTTGAACCCGCTCTCGCTGACGAGCAAAGCCCCGCCGGGCGCGTGCCGCGAGAGGCGGACGGACGTGTCGAGCATGACCTCGAAGGTGTGCAGGTCTCGATTGTTTACGCCGATGATCTTCGCGCCGCAGTCGCGCGCACGCATCATCTCGTCCTCGGTGTGGACTTCGAGCAGCACGTCCATGCTGAGTTCTTCTTCAGCCAGACGCCGCAGACTGTTAATCTCATCGTCCGCCAAAGCCGCGACGATCAGGAGCAAAGCCGACGCGCCCGCAGCGGCGGACTCGTAAACCTGATACTCGTCAACGATGAAATCCTTACGCAGGACGGGGAGCATCGTCGCAGAGACGACGGCGCGCAAGTCGTCCAGCGAGCCTTGAAAGTAATCCTCTTCCGTCAGAACCGAAATGGCCGCAGCGCCGCCCGACCCGTAGGCACGCGCCACGTCCGCCGGTGACAGGTCTGCGCGGATCACTCCCTTCGACGGTGAAGCACGCTTGTATTCGGCGATGATCTTAACGCGCGAGCCACCACCATCGAGGGCGGCGTGGAACGCATGCGCCTGAGCCGCTCGCCTGACGCGTTCAGCTTCTTCGCGCACCTCTTCGAGAGGCCGCGAACCTTTCAGCCCGGCGAGCCGTTGCCTTTTGCGCTCGATAATCTCCGACAGGAAATTCTTTGTCGTCATCATGCGTTGGTCGCCTTCACCAACTGCTCAAGCTTCGCCATCGCCGCGCCGCTCTCAATGCTCCGTTCGGCGAGTCTCGCGGCTTCGAGAAGATTCTCTGCCATTCCGCCGACCAGCAGAGCCGCCGCTGCGTTCGCGATGACGAGCGAGCGACCCGCGTCGCGCCGCTCTCCCGCGAGCACCTGGCGAATGATGCGCGCGTTCGCTTCGGCGTCACCGCCGCGCAAGCCTTCCAGCGAAGACTGCGCCAGCCCGAAGTCCTCCGGCGCGACCTCGAGGACACGCACGTTGCCGCCGGAGACTTCCGCCACCAGCGTTTGATCCGCGACCGTAACCTCGTCCAAGCCATCGCGCCCATGCACGACCCACGCGCGCTCCGTGCCGAGCGCGGCGAGCGTGTGCGCCAGCGGCTCGACGAGCGCGGCGTGCCAGACGCCGATGATTTGCCGTGGCGCTCCCGCAGGATTCGTCAGCGGGCCGAGCAGATTGAAAGTCGTGTGCACGCCCAACTCCCTCCGCACGCTCGCGACGCGTGCGGTCGCGCCGTGATAGAGCGGCGCGAACATGAAGCAGATGCCGGTGTCGTTCAAACACGCCTCAGAGACTTTCGCAACGGCACTGACGTTGACTCCCAGCGCCGTCAAGACATCCGCGCTCCCCGAACGACTCGTCGCGGCGCGGCTCCCGTGCTTCGCCACGGGTAGGCCAGCGCCCGCAATGACGAAGGCCGCTGCTGTCGAGACGTTGAAGGTCTTGGCGGCGCTCGAACCCGTGCCCGCCGTATCAATGAAACAAGCGTGGCAGGAGTTGACTCGCACGGCGCGGGCGCGCATCGCCGAGGCCATCCCCGCCAGTTCCTCGACCGTCTCACCCTTCACGGCCAGCGCCGTCAGCGTCGCGCCGATCTGCGCGTCCGTCGCCTCGCCGTCGAGCAGCGCGTCGAGCAGCGACGCCGCCGCCTCACGCGTCAGATTCTCGCCGCGCATCAGCCGCAGCAAAAACGCGCGCAGCGTCGTCTCCGGCTGCGAATCGTCCCGGCGGGCGGGCGTCGGCAGCAACCATGCGGGTCGCGTTGCGCGGGATGTTAAATCGTCAGGCATAGCTCAGGCAGTCGGAAGTCCATCTAGCTTCATGCTCCGGCTTCTCCATTGCGATTTCAATGTTAATCATCATTCACATCTTCAAAAAATTGGCGAGCAGCGATTTCCCTTCCGTCGTCAGGATTGATTCGGGGTGAAATTGCACGCCTTCGATTTTCATAGAACGGTGGCGTAGGCCCATGATGATGCCGTCGGGCGTCGTGGCGGAGACTTCCAGGCAATCGGGCAGAGTCTCGCGCTCGACGACGAGCGAATGGTAGCGGCCCGCCTTGAAGCGGTATTCAATCCCCTCGAAAATAGTCTTGCCGTCGTGACAAATCTCCGCCGGTTTGCCGTGGACGGGCGTAGGCGCACGCACTACTCGCCCGCCGAAGACTTCGCCGATAGCCTGATGCCCGAGGCACACGCCGAGAATTGGAACGCGACCCGCGAAACGCTCGATCAAAGCCTTCGAGACGCCCGCCTCCGCAGGAGTCCCCGGCCCCGGCGAGATGACGATCTTCTCCGGTCGGAGATTCTCTTCCACCTCCCCGACCGTCACCTCGTCGTTGCGGCAAACGCGCATCTGCGCGCCCAACTCGCCGAAGAATTGCACGAGGTTATAAGTGAAGGAATCGTAATTATCTAAGACTAAAATCATCTCGCCCCGCGATGATGTGAGATTACGACGCTCGCAACCCTCATCCCTTCTTCCTGCCCGCCGACGCGGACTGCCGAAGCATTCTGGCAATCTCATCGCGCCGCGTCTGGACAGCCCAGTTGAGCGCCGTCTTCCCGTCTTTGTCTTTCAGGTTCGGGTCAGCGCCGTGTTCGAGCAGGAGGCCGACAATCTGTGGATTGCCTTTGGTCGCCGCGAACATCAGAGCCGTCCCGCCAACCTCGTTGGGGATGTTGGGGTCGGCTCCCCTCTCAAGAAGCGCCGCCGCGTTCTGCTGGCGGTCGTAGAAGACAGCCCAGGCGAGCGCGGTTCCGTAAGTGCCGTCGCTCGCATTCAAATTCGCGCCCGCGTCGAGCAGCGCGTCGAAGATTTCCTGCCGTCCCCTCGCCACCGCGTACATCAGAGCCGTCGAGCCGTCGTTCGCGTGCGCGTTGATGTCGGCCTTATGTTCGATGAGCACGCGCGCCGTCTCGGCGGAACCCTGAAGCACCGCGCGCGTCAGGGCAGTGTGCCCGTCGCTGTCCTTCGCATTCACGTCCGCGCCCTTTTCGAGGAGCACACTAACAACCCTTGCGTGTCCGCTGTCCGCCGCGACAATCAGAGGAGTCTGTCCCTTCTTATCCTTTACTTCAGGACTCATCCCTGCAATTAGGAAAAGTTTGACGGCCACCGCCTCGCTATCCTTGACGCTCGTGAAGAAATCATCCTCCTTGTATGAATGGCCGCGCAGGTACAGTTCACGCCGCGCCGTGTCCGGCCCGATCTCGCGGTCGCCGCCACCGCGCGGCCCGCACCCCGCAAACGCACAGAGGGCGGCGACGAGAAGCACGCTTAATCCCAACGCCCTGATGCCGGAGTGCCTTTTAAACGTTAATAACATCGCTCTCTCTACAAAAAAACTACAGCCCGCGCTCGGCCATCTCAATCGCGTTGAGCAACGCGCGAGCCTTGTTAAGCGTTTCCTCATACTCGCGCTCCGGCACGGAGTCGGCGACGATGCCCGCGCCGGCCTGCACCTCCGCGCGTGAGCCGCGCAGCATGACCGTGCGGATGGCGATGCACGAATCGAGATTGTCTGCGTAGTCAATGTAGAGCACCGCGCCCGCGTAGATGCCGCGCGCCTCCGGCTCAAGCTCGCCGATGATCTGCATCGCGCGCACTTTCGGCGCGCCCGTCACCGTCCCCGCCGGGAAACATGCTTCCAACGCGTCGAAGCGGTCGCAGCTATCGCGCAGGCGTCCGCGCAGGTGCGTGACGAGATGCTGTACGTGCGAATAACGCTCGATTGACATCAACTCGTCCACCTCGACCGTGCCGTAATCCGAGACACGCCCCAGATCGTTGCGACCCAGATCAACCAGCATCATGTGCTCGGCCACTTCCTTTTCATCTGCGCGCATCTCTTCGCCGAGCAGCCAGTCTTCGGTCTCGGTCGCGCCGCGCTTGCGCGTCCCTGCAATCGGGCGATAGTCGAGCCGCTGCCCTCGACAGCGGACGAGCATTTCGGGAGACGCGCCGACCACAGTCTCTTCGCCCAGCCGCAGGAAGAACATGTAAGGCGAAGGATTCGTCGCGCGCAGAGCGCGGTAGATGTCGAGGGGCGGCGCGGAGATGCGTTTCGACAAACGCTGCGAAAGCACGGCCTGGTAACAATCGCCAGCCGCGATGTGTTCCCTGATCGTCTCGACTGCGCGCTCGAAATCTCGCTTCGTCCAGTTAGAGACGAATGCAGATGATTTTTCTTCAACGGGCAGCCTGCTCTCACTCTTCACGGCCTGCCCGCCGGCAAGCAAAAGCGTCTCGATTCGCGCCGTCTCGTCCAAAGCGTCTCTGTACAACTCTTCGAGGCGCGCGTCGCTCCCGCCTGCTTCCTCCGTCGGCACGATGCAGGTAATCTCGATTTGCTGGCGGACGCGGTCGAAAGCCAGCACCGTGCGAAAGATCATAAAGACCGCGTCGTCGTTTTCGTCTGCCGTCTTGATGTCTTCTTCCAGAATTGGCTCGAACCAGCGCGCCGCCTCGTATGCGAGATACCCGACTGCGCCGCCCGCCATCGGCGCAAGACCGGCTCGGCGCGCGAGTCTCCGCCCGCGAAAATAATTCCGCAGGTAATCGGTCGCGCGCATCCCTGCGTGCGTCTCCACTTCCCCGCCTCGCCGCTCGACAAAGGTTTGATCGCCGCGCCCGCGCACGATTATCTCCGGCTCCGCGCCGAGGAACGAATAGCGCGCGATGCGCTCGCCGCCTTCGACGGATTCGAGCAAGAAAGCGTAACGCGACTCGCCGGCGACTCGCATGAATGAGCCGACCGGCGTCTGCAAGTCCGCGAGCACCGTGCGAACCACCGGCACCATCTCGCCCCGCGCCGACTCGCGTTTGAACTCCTCGAATGTGGAAGGCTGTAGATCAATCATTGGCGAATCGTGAATCGTCAGTCGTGAATAGTTTGAGCGCAGCTTTCATCCATTCACGATTGACGATTAGCGTTTCACAGTATTCTGTTATTGAGCCAGTGCCCGCCGTCTATGGCGATGACCGCGCCGTTGATGAAACTGGCAGCTTCCGAACAGAGAAAGACGGCGCAGTGCTCTATGTCGCGGATACGCCCGAAGCGCCCGAGCGGGATGCCACGTCGCAGGCGTTCCTTAATTTCCGCAGGCACGAGCCGCGTCATTCCCTCCGTGTCTTCGATGGGGCCGGGCGCGATGGCGTTGACGCGGATGCCGTGCGCGCCCCACTCGACTGCGAGGTTGCGCGTCAGAGCGTCTACGCCCGCTTTCGCCGCAGAGACGTGTAGCTGTCGCGGCGTGCCGCCGTAATGTAGCGTCGCGCTGATGTTCAGGATTTGCCCGCGCCGCTTTTTAAGTTCCTCGAATGAAGCGCGACAGACGTTGAACGTGCCTTTCAAGTCAATATCTATTACCGTGCCGAATCCGTTAGGCGAAAGCTCTGCGGCGGGACAGAGGAAATTCCCGGCGGCCCCGTTGACGACGATGTCGAGCCGACCGAAATGCTCTATCGTGGCGGCGACGGCGCGCTCAACCTGCTCGTAGTCGCGCACGTCAGCCACGAGCGGGATCGCTTCGCCGCCGGCTTCGCGAATCCTCGCCGCCGCCGGTTCGAGATGCTCCATTTTGCGGCTGACCAGCGCCACGCGCGCCCCCGCTTCCGCCAGCGCACGCGCGACGCCGCCCGTGATGCCGGTTCCGCCGCCCGTCACGAAGGCGACCATCCCGGAAAGGATTTCGTCCGCGAAGATTTTTTTAGTCGTTTCCTGGCTCATGCCGTGCGTAGTGCCTCCTCTAAAGTGAAACGGCCTTCGTAGAGCGCCTTGCCGACAATGACGCTGTCCACGCCACACGCTTGAATGCTTTTTAAGTTTTCGAGGTCGGCCAGCGAAGAGACGCCGCCCGAAGCCGTCACGCGCAAGCCCGACTCGCGCGCGATGGCGCACGTCTGTTCGAGGTTGACGCCGCCGAGCATACCGTCGCGCGTCACGTCCGTATAGACGATGCGGTCAACGCCCACGTCCGCTACGCGTCGGGCCAGTTCGGTCGCGCTCAGCTTCTCTTCCTTCTCCCACCCATGCGTCAACACGATTCCATGTCGCGCGTCTATGCCGACGCAGATGCGAAAGCCGAAGAGTTGCACAAACTTTTCCAGCGTTTCCGGCGACTCGGCGGCCAGCGTGCCGATGACGACCTGCGCCGCCCCGTACTCGATTAACTGCTGCACGTCCGACACGCTACGCAGTCCCCCGCCGAATTGCACAGGCATCTCAACGGCGCGAATGATACGCCGCACCACTTTCCGGTTGCGCGAGTTCGAGTCTGCGAAAGCGCCGTCCAGGTCAACCACGTGGAGCATACGCGCGCCTGAGTCCTCGAACCGCCGCGCGATCTCGACCGGGTCGCCGTCATAGACTTTCACGTCCTGCCTGCGCCCCTGCGTCAGGCGCACGCAGCGTCCTTCCTTCAAATCAATCGCGGGAATAATAAGCATTTCAAAAGCAGTGACGAGTGACGGGCGATTAGCTGTTCAATAGTAAAGGGTAAATCTTGAATTGACAAAAGAGCGCGAATCGCAAGCGACGCGTTCGGCCAATGCCTGTAATTCACAACTCGTCAAGCGCCACTCGTCACTGCTTTTTGGGTGTTTTCGCGGGCGTGGGCTTTTGGTCGTCTTCATCCGTGACGTTAGGGGTGATGGGGAGCGGGGCCGGCTCGCCGTTCTCGGCGGTGGGATTGCCTTCGACGAGCGGGCTGATTTCGGCGATGTTCTTCTGCGCGTCTTCGTTGTCGGGATTATTCCTCAACGCGCGCTGGTAATCGAGAAGCGCCTCACGCGGTTTTTGCGCGTCGCGAAAAGCGTTGCCGCGCCGCACGTATGCCTGCGAGAGCGCCGCGCGCGCGTCGTCGTCACTCGGATTTCTCTCAGCTTCTCTTTCCAGCCGTGCGATTTCCGCGTCGAATTTGGAAGGGTCAATCGCCGCACCCTCGTTCGCTGAATCACTATTGGAAGAGTTGGCCGTCGAACTGGCGGGTGCGGCGTTGGCCTGCTTCGCACTCCGTTGATTCGAGCCGCTGCAAGCGCACATGAAGGCCGCGAGCGCGAACAACACTGCGGCGAAAGATGTTGTAGCGCACGCACGAGTGCGTGTCTTCTTCGTCATCAAATCAACTCCCCTGAATGTACGGGCGCGACTGCACGATGTAAATCTGCCCCCGCATGTAAATCCATTCGATGTCCTGTTGCTTGCCCCGGAAGACGCCCTTCACGAGCGCAGCGGCACGCGCCAGACGCCGCACCACTTCGTCCGTCAGCACGGCGCGCTCGCCCGTAATCGGAATCTCCCTGACCCCTCCACTCTCGTCAAACGTGAGCAGACTCTCTTCGTCCGAGCGCGTCAGCACTTTGACGGAGTTCGAGCGCGGGCGGAAGATAATTTGCTCCGCGATCTTTTTACCCTCTACGACCTTGATGCCGAGGCCGCGCTTGGCGCTGATGTAGATGGCGTCGCGGTTCTCCGTATCGAACGGGTCGGTGGTAATCATCACGCCCGCGCTGTCGGCGTTGACGCCTTCCTGTATGAGCACGGCCATGTAAGCTTTCGAGTGGTCAACGTTGGCACGCTCGCGCGCCTCGTAGGCTTCAAACTTCCAGAGCGACGCCCACACGGTCTTGACGGCCTCGACCAGCTTCTCGTCGTCCTTCACGTTCGGCACGGTATCGTAGAGACCCGCGCCGTTGAAGTTCGGCAGGTCTTCGACGTTCGACGAACTTCGCACGAAGAGGCCCTTGCCGACGAACTCACTGTGGACGCGGCTGAGCAGTTCGGCGCGCAAGCCCTCGTCAAACTTGCTGCTCTGGAAGCGCCCGCGCAGTTCCGTCAGACGCTCGCGACGATATGCCGGGTCGTGCACGAATTTCTGGTCGTTCATCATCTCGTAAATCGCGTCTTCGAGTCCGTTCGCCTTGATGAATTGGCTGTAATAGTAAATCGGGATTGTGAAGCCTTCAGGCACGGTGATGCCTTTCAAACGCGCGCTCGCCACTTCGCCGAGGTGCGCGGATTTGCCGCCGTAGACGGGAATCATGCTCGTGCGCTGCTCGCGCAGATTTGCAAGGCGCTTGACGGACAGGTTGAAGCGCGGCGTCATCACGTCCTTCTGCTCTTTCAGGCGACGCTGGTACTCGTCCAACTGCTTCACGTCGGCGCGCTTGATGTTGTACTTGTCCCGCAGCGTCTCGAACGAGACCCACCAGCCGTCATACTGCTTCAGCAGTTCGCCAGCGTTCTTGATGTAAGCGTTGGGCACGCCCCAGCCTTTGGCGAGCAGGTTGATGTGCGAGAGCGGCGTCGAAGGCTTGGTGACGATGAGGCCGGCGACCGGAGGAATGCTGATCGGCACTTCGTTGAGAACGAGGATTTCGTTAAAGCCGATCTCGACGTGGTCGTCAAGCTTCTCGATGATGTGGATGCGACCGAGGCCGCGCGCCAGGTTGAGCGGCTCGTACTCCTGCTCGCGCGCGATATCGCTTTCCTGCACGCGCTCCAACCCCGCGATAGAGGCTGAGTCCTGATCCTGCCTGATAGAGTTCGGCTTGTAAGCCACCGGCTCGAAGAAGGTGCTTTTGATTACGTCAGCCGCAAGCTTGATCTGGTCGGTCGGTATCAGGTCGCCCTCCCAGAACTCGAACGTCCAGCGCTTGAGCGGCGTCTGGTAGGCAAGCGTGCCCATGATGAAGCGGCGGTTCGACTTGAGATAGTTGTTCTCGAAAAACTCGCGCCCGCGCTCCAGAGAGAGGTACGTGCCGTTGACGAAATCCTTATGGAAGCGATAGCGCTTTGAGTTGACGTAGTAGATGCGATTCTTGTCCTTGCGGTCAATCACGAAGATGACGTGCGGCAGCGCGTAAGGCGTGTCGTTGTAGACGCGCGACATCGCATCGAACTCCGCGCGCGAGTGAATCGCCGGGAGCGAGCGAGCATTGCCCGCAGGCTCTTTCCGCGCCCCTGCTTGTCCCGCCGACTGTCCGGCGAGATTCAGAACGCAGCACAGTGCGACGAGACAAAACGCCGCTCTTCTCCGTGATATTTCGTATTTCATAAAGCTTCCCTCTCATCCAAAAGCTTCGCGCTCTCGCGCCGCAGAGATTCTACCAGATCATCAACGTGGCGAGGCTCTGTCAGAAAGCTGTTGATGTTGAGACGCAAAGCTCTGCGCCCGTGCAGCACCGTGGTCGCGAACCAGGCCTCGCCGCTTTGCTCGACGCGCTGTTGAAGCGCCTTCTGCAATTCGTCCTGCGCGTCCACGCCCGCCTCGCGCACAAGCGGCGGCAGGAAACGCACGCAGCAGAGCGCCGTCTCGACCTCGCCCACGCGCTCGAAATGCTCCAACTCGTCGAGCCTACCGGCCAGATAATGCGTCAGTTCAATCTGCCGCTCGATTATTTCCGCGTAGCCGCGCACGCCCAGATGCTTGAGCGCCATCCAGACCTTGAGCGCGTTGAAGCGCCGCGTGCCGAGCTGGCCGTAACGGTAGAAATCGTATTCGACATCCTCTCCGCCGCGCTCGTCGCTCAGGTATTCAGGCGTGATGTCGAAGCCGTCGCGCAGCACACGCCCGCCATCGCGCACCAGCAAGGCCCCGCACGCGAACGGCACGAACATCCACTTGTGCGGGTCAATCGTCACGGAGTCCGCGCGCTCGATGCCGCGCAGACGCCAACTGTGCTTGTCGGAAAAAGCCAGCCCGCCCCCGTAGGCCGCGTCTACGTGAAACCAGAGGCCGAACTCTGCGGCGATGTCCGCCAACTCGTCCAGAGGGTCAACCACCCCGGTCGAGGTCGCGCCCGCCGCGCCCGCGATGCAGCAGGGCGTGTGTCCTTCGGCGAGGTCGCGCCTGATCGCTTCGCGCAGCGCGTCCGTGCGTATGTGAAATAGCTCGTCGGTCGCGACCTTCCGCAAGTTGTCACGACCGAGGCCGAGTATGTCCGCGCACTTGATGAAAGAGTAGTGGCACTGTTCCGAGGCGTAGACGACGAGATTGCCGCTCGCGCCGGCGGCACGCAAGCCACGGTCTCGTGCGTCCCGCGCGGCGCGATCACGCGCGCACTTCAAAGCCACGAGATTCGCTTCCGAGCCTCCGCTCGTGAGCGTGCCGAAGCTTTCGGGGCCGTAGCCGATCAACTCGCAAAGCCAGCGAAGCAAGCGCGCCTCGATGATGCTCGCGGACGGAGAATTGCGCCACACCGCGCCATTCTGGTTAAGAGCCGAAGCGAGCGCGTCGGCCCAGACTGCGAGCGGCAGCGGCGTCGGATTGAACAGCCCGAAATAGCGCGGGCTGGGAATGTTCATCGCATGTGGCACTACATCGCGCGAGAACTTTTCCAGAATCGCTTCCGCGTCCGTGCCGGTTTTGGGCAGCGGCTCGTCGAAAAGTTTTTCGATGTCTTTCGGCGAAGCCTTGGAGCAGATATCCGTTTGATCCAGCGCACGCGCGTAATCCGCGATCAGGGCCGTCACGGCTCGTCCCAGACGCTCGTGCTCCGCGCCCAGCGCGTCGCTTCTCGATTCGTTACTGTGCATCGAAACCGGCATCCGTTATGCTCTCGTTTGAGTTGTATGACCGGACGAACCCTATCACCCTCCGACGAGTTTGTGAATGCGCTCTCGCAGCACGCCGCGAGCTTCAATGTTACCCTGAGCGAAGATGCGACCGGGCGACTCAAGGGTTACTTCGAGTTGGTGTTGGCGTGGAACAAACGCCTGCATCTGGTTGCGCCGTGCCCGCCCGTCGAGTTTGCGACGCGCCACGTGCTGGAATCGTTGCTCGCGCTCCAATTTCTGACCGACGGCTCGCGGGTGATTGACGTAGGCTCAGGGGCCGGGCTGCCCATCATTCCCTGCCTCATCGCGCGGCCAGACATCAACGCCACTTTGTTTGAGGCTTCGCCGAAGAAAGCCGTTTTCCTGCGCGAAGCTCTGCGGCGCGTTGACAGGCACAACGCGGCGCGCGTCGTCGCAGTAAGATTCGAGGATGCCGAACCGCCCGAAGCGGACTTCCTGACCTGCCGTGCCCTCGACCGCTTCGTAGAGCTTTTCCCTACGCTCGTGGCGTGGTCGTCGAAGATAAAAACCATGCTCCTTTTCGGCGGGCCGGCGCTGCGCGAAGAGTTTGAGCGGGCGGCGCTGCCGTTCACTTCCCTACGCATTCCTGAATCCGAACGACGCTTCCTGTTCGTCGCCGGGCGCACCGCCCCTGAATGAAAAGAAAGGGACGGAAGCTTTACTCGCTTAAAAACAAAAGAGGCGAGACTCGTCAAAGCGAATCCCGCCTCCTGTGCTTGTGCTGTGAACAATCCAGCTTTAGCGCACGACGTTGATGCCGATTAGCTGCTGGCCGGAGATGACATACTCGGCGGGCGGCAGTTCCTTCTCGTCAATCGGCGAGAGCACGGTCGGAGTGTAGCCGCCGGACGTGCGCTCGCTGTTGAGCGTGGCGACGAAGGAGGGCGGCAGGTTCGGCATCTCGTCCGTGCCGATGACCGCGCCCGATGTGATGCGAAATAGTTTGACGTACAGGCGGTCGTTCTTCTTCATCTTGTTGATGGAGCTGACGAGTTGCGCCAAATCTTTCGGCACGAGATTCTGCGAGGCGGCTGCCTGTTGCAGTGTGCCGCCGTCGCCGACGAAAAGCAGAAGCTGGCCGGGCGGCACGTCCGAAGGAATCTGGACGGGGATGCGCTGCACGAACTGCTTGCCGGATTCTGTGCGGATGTAAGCCTGCACCTCAACGCTCTCGCCGGGGTGGACTTCGGCGCGGTCGAGTGCGATGCGGTCGAGCGTCGCGGTCTTGCGCGAGTCGGTGGCGACGATGTCGAGCGTGATCGGCCCCAGTTCGACGTTGTCAAAGCCGCTCGACATCAGCGCCGCGACGGGCGCGGCGACGGAGCCGGCGGCGTTGATGCCCGCACCCATCATCGAAAACCTGCGCTCAAGCTGAATGTCTTTCTGGCCTTTGACCTCAATCCTGCCGCGCACGCTGATGGTCGAGTCGCCGAGGCTGCGCTCGCTGGAAGTGATCGTGTTGTAGATCGTCATGTTGAGGAGCAGCGGCGTCAGGAATTCGTCGCTCGCCACTTCGTAGTTGTAGGTCTCGACGCGGTCGCGACTGGTGTGAAGATTGATCTTCACCGGAATCATCTTGGGCGCGTGGCCGAGTTGGCCGTAGATGCCTGTTGCGCGATCCTGCGAGATCGAGCCGACCATCTCTCCCGGCACGGTGAGCTTGAAGGAGTTCATCGTGTTCGGGATAACCGTCACGACGGAGGATTCCGACATCGGCATGTCGGACGAGCCGAGACTGAGGAACGGGTGGCCGAAGGCGTAGATGCGGTCGCCGTCGCGAAACGTCACCGTGCCCGAAGCGGCTACGGAGAAATCACCGCGGATGAGTTGCACGCTGATGGACGAGCCGGGCGCGAGCGTCTTGTCCGTCACTTTGCCCATCGGCGTGATCGGCGAAGAACCGCCGACGCCGGAGACGGGCAGCAGGCCGTTGCCCTGAAGTTGCGGCGAGAACTGCGCGAGCGTGTCCGCCGAAAAACCGCTGAAGACGAGCGGCGTGGCGATGGGCGCGAACTGTTGTCCGAGGAGGCCTGCGAGCGGCGACCCCGTCGCGACGGGCGCGATGAAAGTGGCGCTCGAAGCATTTGTGCGCGGCAGTTCGGGTTTCCAGTTCGCGCCGGAAAGCTGCGCGTAAGAGACGGCGCGGGGTTCGCGTGGGAAGCCGAGTTGGTCGCGCTCGCCGCTCTGCGTATTTCGCTCGAAGAGGTCTATCATTTGCTTGATGGGCGTGATGCCTGCAATCGGCTCTTTGGAAAACGGGAAGGCGTAGGCGACGGCCCCGACCAGTTTGCCGTCAATGAAGACGGGCGAGCCGGACATCCCCGCGAAGACGCTCGTGCGCTCGACGTTCGTGCCGGACAGGCGCGCGATGATGACGGACTGCCGGGGCTGCGGGAAGCCGGGCAGCACGCCCAGCACTTCAATGCCGAACTCCTGCGTCTCCGTGCCGACAAAGACAGTGTGCCCGACGCCCTTCTGTCCGACGCGCACGTCTTCGAGCGGAAAAAACGCGGCGGGCTGCTTGACCACAGCGGCATGCTGTTGAGCGAAGGCGGAGGCGCAGAGCGTGAAGATAAAGACGAGCGCGGCGGCGAAACTTTTTTTCATTGAGTGACCTCGAAAAACAGCAGGGACAGTCTTTCGCATCTGTAACATCTGGAGTGGCTGCGCCGATAACTTTGTGCGCTGGCCGTTCGGGGGAATACTTCAAAGACGGGGGAGCCGCCACGCTCGACTATAGCCGCGACGTTCGGCCACGGTCAAGCAACTGCTCCGTGAAACACAGATGTCGGCTGAACTTTAAGGGTTGCTTACAGTTAACCAATTGAACTTAGCTTCAGCGCCGGTTTCGCCACAACGTCTTGCCGCGCGACTCCTGCGCGTGATAACGTGCGCTCCAACCAGCAACGCTCTCATGTACTTTCACTTCGGCCGGGCATCGCCATGACCATTTCAGAAATTGAAGGCTTTATTCTCACCGGCGGCGCGTCGAGCCGGATGGGGACGGACAAGGCGCACCTGCGGCTCGGCGATCAGACCTTCGTGGAAAAAATCAGGGACGCTCTGGCGGAGTTGATGGGACAGGTCAGCGTCGTCAGTTCCAAACCGGACGCCGCCGCATGCGGCCTGCCCGTAGTGCCGGATGTCTATCCGGGCCGGGGCGCGATGAGCGGCCTGCACTCCGCGCTGGCGCACGCACGCGCACCGTGGGCTGCGGTCGTGTCATGCGACCTGCCGTTCGTTACCGGGGAGCTTTTCCGTCAACTGGCTTCGCGACTGCTCCGGCAGGTACGCACACACTGGGTCGGCTTCGACGAACTGTCGCGACTCGACGGGGCCGACTGCTTTTTCGTCAACGTCAACACGCCGGAAGAATACGAGCAAGCCTGCCTCTCGGCGGCTGTGTCGAAGGCGTGAAAGGGCCGGCGCTCTCATCCGTGCGACCGTCTTCCTCGATGAGAGCCGGGCAGCAGTTTCTTTTTTAATTCGGCATTTGGCATTCATCATTTACAATCACACACGATGCCCGCGCGACGTAGAACCGGACGAAAGCTTTTCAAGGCACTGCTCCCCGTCATTCTTCTTGGGGCGCTGGCGCTCGCCGCTCTCGTCGGCTGGATGATCTACGGCGCGACACACCTGCCGCCACACGCGTATCTCGTCACGCCCGAACAATTCAGTCATCTCAGCGACCGTGGAGTCAAAGCTACCGACGAGAACTGGTTGAACCACGACGGCACACGCGCACGCGGCTGGCTCCTGCGCGGAGCGGAGGGCGCGCCCGCCGTCCTGCTCGCACACCGCTACGGCGCTGACCGCTCATGGCTTCTCAACCTCGGCGTGAAGCTCAACGAGACGACAAACATGACGGTGCTGCTGCCCGACTTGCGCGGGCACGGCCCTAACCCTCCCGTCGGGGCGACCTCTTTCGGCGCGCTCGAAGCGGAAGATTTGCTGGCGGCGGCGGAATTTCTCGCGGCACTCAGGACGCCGCAGGGACACCCGCTCGTCGGCGACTCCTACGGGCTTTACGGCGTGGAGATGGGCGGCTACGCGGCACTGGGAGCGGCGCAAAAGAATCCGCTCATACGCTCACTCGTGCTCGACTCTATCCCTGACGCGTCCGACGATGTGCTCGGCACAGCCGTCAGTGCGCGGACAGGCTTCGACAGCAGCGTCCTACGCCTGCTGGGGCGCGTGGGGGCGCGTTTGTATTTTCACGGCAACTACCGCAACACCTCTGCCTGCACCATTGCGGAGAGTACGAAAGATGTGCAGGTGCTCCTACTTTCGGGGCCGGACGCAGGCTCTTTGCGCGGCACGACGGAGATTCTGGCGAAGTGTTTTCCTAACCCCTCGAACGTGGAAGCTCTCACCGATTTGCAGCTTACGGGTTTCAACATCTCATCCTCCGCCGAGCAGGGCGAGGCTTACGACCGCCGCGTCATCGAATACTTCACACGTACACTGTCGAAGCCTTGAAGCCGACAGGACGAAGCTCGATTTTTAAGAGCGCACGCGCACGAAGATGATTGCGATGCTGCCGTTGTCGCCAAGGTTTCGCGTCTCAAGCAAAGGTTCAGCGGTAAGCTGTCCGGCGAACTCGCGCGGGACGAGCACGAGCGCGCTGCCACCGGCGCGTCGCGCGGCTTCGACGACCTGCCCCACTCCCTCAATTCTCAAAGGCTCGCCCTGTGCGTCGTAAAGCAGCCGCCCCGCCGCGTAAAACTCAGCCGTGTGCATGATGCGGTGAAGTTGAAATACAGGAAGGCCATCATACCCTTCCGCCGACGCCTGGCGCACTAACACTCTCACGGACTCGCGGCGCGTGATTTTCTCAAGCGCGCAGCCGGCTATCAGAATCACCGTGAGGAACGCCGCGACGACGATCAGGCTCATTGCCGCCAGTCGCCGCCTTGAAGCCAGCAGCGCAAACGCGCCCGCCGCACCGGCTGGCAAGAGAATAGCCAGCGCGCAGCCGTATGACACTCGACCCTCGTCTATCCCAAAGGCGTCGGGAGAGAAATTCCCCCACGTGTAAACGATGCCTCCGACGAATAGCGCGAGCAGCGCCGCGCCCGTCAGTCGCATGTAATTTCGCCCCTCGCCGGCGCGCAGGTATCTCGCTAGTTGTTCGCTCGCCAACAAGGCCGCGCCCGGCAGGGCGGGCACGATGTAGCCCGGAAGTTTCGAGCCTGAGATTGAGAAGAAAGCGACCGGCACGACGAGCCACGCCAGCGCGAACACGCGCATCTCGCTCAACGCTCCGTCCGCGCGCATGTCGCGGAGCCTTGAGCTTGCCAGACTCTTCAACAGAAAGGCCGTCCACGGCATCGCCATGAGCGCAATGATCGGCAGATAGTAATAGACCGGCTGCGGATGCCTGTACTTGTTCGAGAGGTAGCGCGCGAAATGATGCTGCACGAAAAATTCGTCCACGAACTTCCACCCGTGCCTCTCTATGACCGGCCCGTACCACATCCCCGCGACGGCGACGCCGAGCAATGGCCCCCACAAAATTCCGAGCCGGATGAGACGAGGACGCCTGCGCCTGAGTAAATAAAAAAGCCCCACGACGCCGCAGGGAATGACGACCCCGACCAATCCTTTCGCGAGCAGAGAGACTCCCACACACGCGTAGAATCCTGCCAGAAACCAGCGCCGCCGAGTTTCACTTTCTTCAAGCTCCGAGACGAAAAAACACGCGAGGGCAGCCGTCACCGTCACCGTCAGGAGGATGTCGAAACTCGCCCCGCGCGCGAACACGATGAGGCCGGCGCTCGAAGCCATCACGACGGCGCTCAGCAATCCCAGAGATGATGCCTGCTCGCCCGTCGCCCTCTCGACACGGCTCCCCAGCCAGCCGACGAGCAGCACCGTCAGCACTCCCGCGATGGCTGAACTGAAACGGGCCGAAAACTCCGACACGCCGAACGCGCCGTAAGCCGTCATCATCAACCAGTACAGCAAGGCGGGCTTCTCGAACCACGTGTGGCCGCCGAGCGTCGGCGTCACCCAATCGCCGCGCATGAACATCTCGCGCGCCACCTGTGCGTAGCGCGGCTCGTCCGGCCCCAGCAGGGGCGCGTAGCCGAGGCCGTAAAAGTAGACCGCGCACACGAGGGCCAGAAGCAGCAACCAGAGGCGCTTGGCAAGCATTAAACGTTGCAAGTATAGTCACTCCGAAACAGCGATCAGCAATCAGCGGCCAGCGATCAGCTTTGAAGATTTGACTAAAGCTCGAAGAGTATCATTCAAGTCTGACCGGCGTTCAACCTCGCGCGCGAGACGCGAGGCGTTCGAGCTTTGCCGGAGCGCCGATTTGATAACCGCTGGCCGTTGATTGTACGGGGAGGAAATCGTGGCGCTACGCACCGCCGTCGTCGGCGTCGGACACCTGGGTCGCCAGCACGCGCGCATACACGCGGCGCTCGCGGGCGAGGGGCAGGCGCAGTTCGTCGCCGTCTGCGACACAGACGAACAGACCGCGCGCGAGGTTGCCGCTGAACGTGAAACCGCCTGGACGAATGACTGGCGCACACTGCTTGGACAGGTGGACGCCGTGAGCCTCGCCGTGCCCACGGAATCGCACGCCGCGATTGCCTGCGGACTACTTGACGCGGGCGTCCACGTCCTTGTCGAAAAGCCTATCTCGCGCACGCTCGAAGAAGCCGACGAGATGATCGCGGCGGCTCAAGCGCGTGGCGTCGTCTTGCAGGTCGGCCATCTTGAAAGATTCAACCCGGCGCTCGTTGCCCTTCGTCCGCACGTCCGCGACCCGCTCTATTTTGAAGTACACCGCGTCGGGCAGTTCACCGCCCGCTCGCTCGACATAGACGTGGTGCTCGACCTGATGATTCACGACCTCGACATCGTCCAATGGCTTGTCGGCTCAAATGTGGAGGTGACGGACGTGCGCGCCGTCGGCATTCCCATCCTGACGAACCGCGTGGACGCGGCCAACGCGCGCATCGAGTTCGCGACGGGCGCGGTGGCGAACATCACGGCCTCGCGCGTGGGCACAGAGAAGATTCGCAAGATGCGCTTCTTCCAGCCGCACGACTACATCGCGGTTGACTACGCGACGCGCTTCGCCTCGATCAGCGGCCTCGCGCCGCCTTCCAACACAGGCTCCTGGCCCGGCGTGCAGGTCAAGCATCTGGACATACTCGACGTTGAGCCGCTGCGCGCCGAGATCGAATCCTTCCTCGAAGCGGCACGCGAAGGCCAGACCGCCGCCGTCACCGGCGCGGAGGGGCGGCAGACGCTGGCCCTCGCTCTGCGCGTCCTCGAACGCATCCACGAGCACCCGGCGGTCGCCGGACTCGGACTGCGGAGATGAGCGATGACGAGCGCACACGCAGGCAAGCCCCTTGACACGATCTCCACACTACTCGCCGAGCGCATCAACGCGGGCGACTTCCCTTCCGCCGCCTACGTCGTCGCGCTGCGTGGCCGAATTCTTTTCGCCGACGCCATGGGCGAGGCCGTGCGCGAACCCGCGCGCCACCCTGTCACACTTGAGACGATCTACGACCTCGCTTCGCTGACGAAGCCTCTCGTGACGGGATTGCTCTGCGCGCTCTTCGTCGAACGCGGCGAACTCGAATCAGAAGCTCCGGTTGCCGTCTACCTGCCTGAGTTTTCGCGTGCGGACAAGCGGCAGATCACCGTCCGGCAACTCCTCACGCACACGTCCGGCCTGCCTGCATGGCGTCCTCTCTACATCATCACGGGCGGCGAGCGCGGGCGCGCTTTAAACGCGATTGCGGCGCAGGAGCTTGAATACGCCACCGGGACACGCGTCGTCTACAGCGATCTCGGTTTCATCACGCTGGGCTATTTGCTTCAGCGCCTCAAAGGAGAAACTCTCGTAGACCTTGCGCGGCGTGAAATCTTCGAGCCGCTCAAGCTCCGGCGCACTTTCTTCAATCCTGACCGCGCCGCGCAGGCCGAAATCGCCGCCTGCGAATCGGGCGGCAATGCCTACGAGCGCGAGATGTGTGTCAACGAGCACGGCTTCAAATTGGGGAAACACTGGCGCGAGCAGACGATCTGGGGCGAAGTGCACGACGGCAACGCACACTTTCTGGGCGGCGCGGCGAGTCACGCCGGTCTGTTCTCGACCGCTTCGGAGACGTTGCGCCTCGCCGTGCAGTTCGTCGCGGGCAGCACGGAACTACTCGCGCCGGAGACGTGCGCGCTCTTTCGCACGAACATGACCGAAGGACTAGACGAGGCACGCTCTTTCGCGTGGCAACTCGCCGCGACGCCCGATTCGACCGCCGGGCCGCTGCTCCCGCCCGATAGCTTCGGGCATCTCGGCTTCACGGGCACGAGTTGCTGGGTGGACGCCGCGCGCGAGCGTGTTTTCATTCTCCTCACCAACCGGACACACGCGCGCGAGTCGCCTTTCGTCAACATCAATAGCGTGCGGCGACGCTTTCACACACTCGCCGTCGAAGCCCTCGAACAGCATGGCGAAGCATAGCTCGACCAACAACCGGCTCGTACCCTTTGCGGAGGCGTTCCGCTTCTGGCTCAAGCTGGGCTGGATTTCCTTCGGCGGCCCGGC
>JAIVJG010000173.1 GCA_020200155.1 Acidobacteriota bacterium
ACGCCCGCACCAATCTTTGAACGCATTGCTACGCCCTCCTTTGAAATTCCGAGTTGAAGTGCTTCTCCGCCAAAATGAACAAGCCGCCTATGGAGCGATTCATTACAAATTTTTACAGGGTTGCGCCTTCTCTTTATGTAAGTCCGCTTACACAAAGCCCGTTTTCAATTTTTAAATCTCTGTCTGTTCCCAACGGCTCACGTTTGCGTTTCTGTAGCCAATGTCGGCTTAGAGGGAATGATGTGCAGCTTTTTTGACTAGTGTAGAGTAGGCAGGGACTGAAGATGGTTGAGCGATTTCCCGGCTTGCACCGTAACAAGAGAGCGCGAGAAAGCCTCTTGTTTAATCGCTTGTTGCGTCGGCAGCGCGAGAATTCGAGATTCACACACTCGTCCATCCGGACACGCTCGTGCGTGCAGCCATGCGCCGCGCGCGTCTCTGTGGGCAAGGCTTTACAGAGCCATGATTTACTCCTCTTTTCTTCGTTAACCTGCCTGCCTCTAACCTACCCGCAGAGTTTTCTTAACAAGCTATGCGTGATGCCTAGCGTCGCTCCGTAAGCGGCGTGGTTGGCGAAAGAGCGCGCGTGATTCTGCCATGGAAACTCGGTCGAAGGCGGCGACAACCCCATGAGTGGCATCATCACTTCGTCCCCGATGAGCCACAGCCCGGTGCCGAAGCCAACGCCATCAGCCACATCAACGAGCAGCACTCGACCGCGCAACGCCCCGTACAGCCCGCCCCACATGATGCCGTAGCTCCAGTGAACGTAGTTGCCGTATTTCTGCTTCTGCTCCTTACTCAGTTCGACGCCGGCGACTGTCTCTGAGATTTTCTCGGCTAACACTTCAGGCGGGTACTCGTTGCCACGTAAATTCTCTTCGTACCTGCGTGTCTGCTCGTCCTCCAGCTCGTAGAGATAGCCACTCACCTTATCCATGATAAACGTGGCGACGGCTCCGGCAACAAGCCCGAATAGTGCATCCGTAAAAATGCTGCCGAGACCGTTTCTGTTTTTTCGACGCGCCTGTTCCATCTTGCTCTCTCTTTTGGCGGAATTCATTTCGCGCTGCTTAGGAGCTTCCCGGGGACAGGCCGAGCAGACGACGTGCAAGAGCGCCATTCATTTGAGCGCCCTGTCTTCCGGCTCAGGTCTCCGTTGATTGTCCATTTCGTCATCCCTATCCTTTGGTTCTATTCCGCGCAGCACGAGAGCTTGGCCGGGTCTTTGTAGCGCGAGATCGCCACGATCTTGAGCGCCTCGGCCATCGTCGGGTACACATGCAGGAGTTCAATGAAGTCGCGGAGTTTCGCGCGGAATCTCAAGGCCATCGCCGCCTCGTGGATGACCTCGCCGGCGCTGTTGCCGATCATCGTTACGCCTAAGACTTCATCGGTCTTCGCATCAGCGACCATCTTAATGATGCCCCCTGTGTCGCGGATTGCGCCGGCGCGCGGGACGATTGACATCGGCAGCGTGTTACACCAGCAAGGGTGTCCTGCTTTGATCGCTTCCTCTTCGGTCATGCCGACGATGGCCGTCTGCGGGTCAGTAAAGATCGTGCGTGGGATGACGCGATGGTTGACAGCGCGTCGCTCGCCGTCCGCAAAGATGTTGTTCGCCGCGATCCCGCCGTCCTGACTGCCGGCAGGCGTTGCCATCTGGCTACCATGCTCGCCGCCAATCACGTCGCCTGCGGCGAAGATGTGCGGCACATTTGTTTGCAGGTACTCGTTAACTATCACCTGCCCCTGCTGACCAACAGTCACGCTTGCTTTCTCAATCGCAATCCGGTCACTGTTCGGGCGGCGGCCTGTGGCGACGAGCAGTTTTTCCGCTTTGAAGGTTTGCGTATCGCTTCCCACTTGAGCGGTCGCAACAACGGCGTCTCCCTCTCGACGAACCGCGCGGATGGTCGCATCGGTGACGACGCAGATTCCCTCTTCCGTGAAAATTTTGCCGAGGGTAGGCCCGACCTCTGGCTCGTAGCCGCGCGCCAGAAGTTGTTTGCTTCGCTCTAAGATCGTCACCTCCGCCCCGAATCGGCTGAACATCTGGCCCAGCTCTAGCGCGATGTAGCCGCCGCCGACAATTAAAAGCGAGCGGGGGCATTCGGTTAGCTCTATCGGTTCGTCGCTGGTCAAAAGATCGCTCGTCAGGTACGGCACATGGTCCAGCCCCTCGATGGGCGGCACGCCGGGGCGCGCTCCGGTGGCGATAAGAATGTTGTCTCCGGTCAGTCGCTTTCCATCTACTCGGACGGTATGCTCGTCAACAAACTCGACATGCCCCTTCTCTAGTTGGAACTGCGCGCCGAGCAAGCTCTCGTACTTCTTCTGCCGGTAGCCGTGAATGACTTCATCCTTCTGCGCGACGAGCTGCCGGAAATCGAATTTCATCTCGGCGGGAGTCAGGCCCGGATAGCGCGGGTGTCCGGCGTCGTAGATGATCTTTGCCGCCTCGATCAGATTCTTTGAAGGCAGGCAGCCCCGGTTGACGCAAGTGCCGCCGGTGGTGCGCTCTTCGGTCATCACAGAGGTCTTGCCAAGCTCCTGCGCCCGGAGCGCGGCGGCAAAGGCCGTCGAGCCGGAGCCGAGAATCACGAGATTAAAATGCGTGTCGTTTGCCATAAGCTTTCTACCGCTCTGCTAATGTCGTGCCCCGCGTCCCTACTCTCGCTCGTAAGCCACTCTGACCGGCGCGTGGTTGTTCGGGTCAGTTTCGAGCGCACGCTTGGCTGTTCTGCCGATGCGCTGGGCGTTAATGGCGCGTGCATGGAAGCGCACGAGCAACGTAATCGGCTGGTTTTCCTGCTCAACGCTCACGTCCGAAATGCCACGCACAGACTTCAGCGCGTCAACTACGCGCGTCGTACAGGTGCGTCAACGGAAGCGCGTTGAACGGATACGCACCATGCCCCCGTCTGCTCCGGTAATGACGGTGACTTGGCCGCCGGGCGCATCTGCTGCCTTCTGCGCTCGCACCACTGGCATAAAACTGAACGCTGAAAGAAACATCAAGGCTGCTACCGCCGCAATCAGTCGTTTACTCATTCTGACAATGCTCCTCATCAAACAATCTTCCTGTCTCTAGTCACTGCGCGCAGCAATCGTGCGCTTCTGCAAGCACGGGTGTAGTCTTATGTTCATCAGCAAGTTGCTTCACAATCTTGTTAACGAGTCCGAGACAGCACGCCCCTGAAGGGTTACGCACCTCACAGGCGCACATGGCCGCTTTAGTCAACCGGCTAATCTGTTGAGGGATCGTAATAGCGCCATGACATGCCAGTTCTCGGCGCACGTCGCCCTCGCTGAAGCCAAAGCAGTAGCAAATGGGGCGCGCATCCCCGCTCGTTTTCTCGGTCACAGGCTCGCGCACGTCGGCGACGGTGAATCGCGCTCCGTCTTCACCGTAATAGACGACGGTACAACTTGGCGTAGCGCAGAAGCGGTACGCTTCACCATTGACCCTGCTCAAGTGCTCAGGTCGTACATGGTGCAGCACAGTCTGGCGCTCAACCTTCCGGCCAACGTCTTCGCACGCTGGACATTGAGCATTTGTTGGCGGATGCTTCCTGCTTATCTCTGTAATGCCTGTTTGTCCTTCAGCACCACCATAGTCGCTCATGCGTGATCTCCTTTTCCATGGCTGCGCCGGCGCATTAGCCACCACCCGGCGATGGCCACAACTATTCCGATTCCGGCTAACGACAGCAGCACGCTGTCTTTCAAAATGAATCCCAGCCCAAGGGTGACAAGCAGTCCTCCGAGCAGCCACGGCGCGGCGCAACACAGCAGCGCCAGTGCCGCGCTCACGCCGCCGATCCCGAACAACGCTCCGCCGACCTTGCGGCTCGCGGTTTTCATCACTGGCTCCTCGCTACCTGGCTTTATAGCCGGTTGAGCTGATGGCACGCTTAATCTGGTTAATGTCGGTCTGTCGCGGGTCGTAACTCACGCGCGCAACTCCGCGCTGGTAGCTCACGTCGGCTGCACGCACGCCCGGCGTTTTCTCTAACGCAGCCCGGATCGGCACCTCGCAACTCGTGCAATCCATGTTTTCAACCTCTACCGTGATCGTTTCGAGGCTCGCCTGCGATGACTCGCTGCCGGTAGCCGGCACTGCTGCCGGCGTGGTCGCCACGGGCGGCTGCTTGCGTATGAAAGCGGCGGCGATGTATCCGACGTAATAGGGCGAGAGCGCGAACGCCAGCACCGCTACGGACGCGATCCACAGCCCCGCGCGGCTCGCGCGGCTCACGGACTTGATGGCGCATGCCTCGCCGGGCGCGCACGCCGCGTCTCGACGAAAGTAGGTGCGATAAAAGCCAACGGCCAGTAGTAGCGCAGCCGCGCCCAACAGGTACGGTCGCGCCGTCTCAAACACGCCTGCCGCTCCGAAAGCACCTGCGCCGAGCATGACGAACAGCAAAGGCCCGATGCAGCACAAGCTCGCTGCAACCGCGGCAACGACTGCGCCGCCGACGGCGATTCTTTCTTCTTTCATTTTCTCTTCTCCTGACGAGCGGGCTGATTCAAATGTCCGATCTCTATCATGACCGGACACGAGGCCGACTCCCCGTGCGCGCCCAACTCTTTCTCGCACGCGGCCAAATGTCGGGAGAGCGTAGTTCTAAACTCCTCCATCGCTTTCGTGCGCTCATCGAGTTCTGTAATCTTGGCGCGCAGCAGGTCGCGCACGCTGCGGCATTTGCCTGCGCCGCCGCCGGTCGCCAGAAGCTGCTCAATCTCGTCCAGCGAAAGCCCTATCCCCTGCGCCTGTTTGATAAAGTTGATGCGCTCGACCGCCTCCGGCGAAAAAAGACGGAATCCACCTCCCGTGCGCGCTGCGCGCGGCAGCAGCCGCCGGCGCTCGTAGTAGCGCACGGTGTCAATCGAGACGCCGGTACGCGATGCCAATTCACCGATGCGAAGCTCAGACTGTGACATGCCGATCTGTACCCTTCTTAGCTGTCATGGAGGATTGTACAACCTAGAGCTAGGCCCAGAGTCAAGCGGGAAATTGCGTAAGTGAATCTCCCCCCGTTTAGTGGCTCTTCCGCATTTTTGGTGCAAAGGACGTGGAACCGGTATAAAACTCGGCATGGACGCAACGACTGCGCTGGCTGATCCGGATGCCATCGCCCTCGAATACTATGTCTCTCAACAAGACTCCATCGTTTTGGTTGCCCGAGCCACCCAACTCCGTTCGCGCTGTCCGAAGTGCGCCGAACCTTCCGCCAGTTTGCACAGAGCCACTACACGCGCAACGTTGCCGACCTGCCGTGGCATGGTGTCACCGCACGCCTCGAACTACACACGCGTAAGTTCCGATGCCGCAACGAACTCTGTCCGCAAAAGGTCTTCTGTGAGCGCTTGCCGAAAGTCGTTGCCGCATTCGCGCGCCAGACTTTGCGCCTCGATGCTGCCCTGACGTTGATCGCTTTTGCCCTCGGCGGCGAGGCCGTGGCACGGACAGCTCAGGGCTTGAAGTTGAGCGTCAGCGGCGACACTCTGCTGCGCCGTATCCGCCGTGCCCCGTTGCCCTCACTGCCGATGCCGAGGGTCGTCGGGGTTGACGACTGGGCCAAGCGCAAAGGCACGAGCTACGGCACTATCCTTGTCGACTTGGAACGCCGCCGCCCCATTGACCTGCTGCCGGATCGTGAAGCGGCGACTTTAGCGGCCTGGCTGAGGTCGCACCCCGGCTCAATCGAGGTCATCAGTCGTGATCGCGCCGGGGCTTATGCCGATGGGGCGCGGCAAGGGGCGTTGCGGGCCATCCAAGTCGCTGATCGCTGGCACTTGCTGAAGAACATGAGTGAAGCCGTCGAGCGCTCATTGCAAAGCCGACACCCGGCACTGAGCCGTGCGGCGGAGGTCATCCGAAAGGCCCAACTCACGGCCTCGACGGCGGTGATCGAAGCCGGCGCGACGACGATGTTGTCATCGCGTGAGGATCATCGGATTAGTGCGAACCGCGAACGAAGGCTGGCGCGCTACAATGAAGTGCGGCGGCTTCACGAGCGAGGTGTCTCGGTGGTGGGGATCGCGGAGACTTTGAAGCTGTCGCCGATGACAGTCTATCGTTACCTGCGGTCGGAAGGCTTCCCCGAACGCGCACGTTGCGCACGACGGGGCGGCGGCTTGGAACCGCACCTCGCCTACATCCATCAACGCTTCGCGGCAGGTTGTGACAACGTCGCGCAACTCTGGCGCGAAGTCGCCGCGCAGGGTTACAAGGGCAAGCCAGTGATGGTCGTGAGGTACGTGCGGAAGTTGCGCGTGAGAGTCGGCGCGTTGAGCGAAGCCGACCGGCAAAAACAACTGCGGTTGAAGGACAGCTTTATCACGCCATCGCCCAAACGCGCGGCGTGCTGGCTCTTGCTGGAATAAGCTAAACTGTACGACGAAGAGCAAGCGTTTGTGATTGAGTTGCGGCGCACGTCAGTCGCAGTCGAACGAATCCGCGAACTGGGGCGAGGGTTCCAGCAGATGGTTAAAGGGAGAGACGAAAAGGCGTTCGCACAGTCCATTCAAGCCCCTGCTCAACCCATGTCTTGAGTCTCGCGCCGCGATAACCCATGTCGGCCCAGATCAACTGCAAACGGTCGCAGAGGGCAGAAGCGGCCCCTAAGACGAAAAAGGCTCCGTCTCGATCCATGACCGCTGCTGAGTGAACGACTGCATTGATTAAATATTCTGGCAGCAGCGTTGAGTTACGACACCTCAGAACTAAAAGCTCTCCAACACATGTCCCTTGATTTTTTACAAGAACTGCCTTTGCGAGATAAGGACGAAGTTTGCTGAACAACACGTCATCCGGCTTAAAATGTTTCAAAGAACTTTGCAGTTCGACGGATTCATTAGACTGAATAAATTTTCCTGTCCAACCTTCGATGTTCTCTAGGCAGTCTGAAAAATAAGTCGCGAGCTTATTTATCAAGTGACCGAGGCGAGGACAATCCGACAAGGTCGTTTATAGAATCGCTCACCAAAGACTGTTCACTACGCCTACCCGGTAGGCCTACCACAATCAAAAAAAATGATGCTTAACGCTGCGGCAATCGCTTGCAGCCCGTAAGCCCGCACCCGAGAGCCTCCGCGCACTGAGCGCGAAAGACAGACCGATGAGACCTGACATCAAGAGCAGTCAAAGGATTGAGCCGGCACTGAAGACTGCGGGGCACCCGAGATAAAGCGCAGCTGATTTGATTTGCGTTAGCACGAGCAAGGTCAAAACCGCCGATCTCGCCAGTCCGTGCATCACACCGACCAGAAACAGGTTGAAGCCGATGCTTGAAACCGAGTGGCGGTGTGATGCGACTGTCCCCGCGTGCTCCGCCCCGTGTTCGTGAAAATGAATGTGGTGTGTGACGCTATCGTGGATGTGTCAATGGATATGCACGTCCCTGCGCCCACGCAAGGCACGCATAAACGCGGTCATGCCAAGCCCGATAATCATTAACGCGACGCGGAACTCCAGCCAGTATGAGATGCGCTCCGGAAAGGCGACTTGCAGCGCGAGCACGATGATCCCGACAACAATGAGCGACGCCGTATGCCCCGCTCCCCATAAACCAGCTACGAGCGCCGAGCGCAGGATGCTGCGGTGATGCTCGCTGACATGCTTGAGACGGTGATGACGTGGTCTACTTCGGTCGCGTGTTTGAGGCCGGACACAAGGCGGAGGCCAAGCAGATGCGACCACGCTCACAGTTTGTGACGAACACATATCTCCGATAACTGCCCAATTCATCATCATCACTACGCGCTCAAATCTCTACGCACAACTAATGCTTAACATATTCGGGGCAACTGCTCGCCGACGAGCATGTCCACGATGCGCGTGCCGCCAAAATTCGTCCGCATCGAGACGATTCCCTGTGGCTCTCGCTTCACCTCGCCGATGATGCAGGCATCCTGTCCATAAATGTTTTGCTTCATGCGAGCGACTATTGACTCCGCCACGTCGGCTGCCACGATTGCCACCAGCTTCCCTTCATTTGCGACGTAGAGCGGATCGAGACCTAAAATCTCGCACGCGCCCTTCACCTCTTCACGCACCGGAATGAGGTCTTCCAGAATTTCGATACACACCTCGGAACTCATGGCGATTTCGTTGAGGGTCGTCGCCACGCCCCCGCGCGTCGGGTCGCGCAAACAGTGAATCGCATCTAACGAACTCTTGCTTCCAGCCTCTTCAATCATCTCACGGACGAGCGTGCCGAGCGGCGCGGTGTCGCTCTCAATCTCCGTCTCAAGCTCAAGCTCGCCGCGCGCAATCATGATGGTCGTCCCGTGATCACCGACGAGGCCGCTCACAATAACTTTGTCGCCGACCTGCGCCCGCGCAGCGGAGAGTTGTATATCTGATTCAATGACGCCGATGCCCGACGTGTTGATGAAAATCCTATCCGCGCTTCCCCTCTGTACGACTTTCGTATCGCCGGTGACAACCTGTACGCCCGCCTCCTCGGCTGCGTCGCGCATCGACGCGAGGATGCGACGCAAATCTGCGACGGGGAAACCTTCTTCGAGGATGAATCCGGCGGAAAGATAAACGGGGCGCGCGCCGCTCACGCACAAGTCGTTGACCGTGCCGCAGACGGCGAGACGGCCGATGTCGCCGCCGGGAAAGAAGACGGGCGTGACCACGTAAGAGTCGGTCGTGAAGGCTAGACGAGATGCGCCTGATCCGTTTGCAATCTCGAAGACCGCTTGATCCTCAAGCGCTTCGAGCAACGGGTTGCGAAGATACTCAAGAAACAGCCCTTCGATCAGTTCGTGCATGGCACGCCCGCCGCTGCCGTGCGCGAGCGTGATCTGTTCGTCACTGAATTTGTGTTTTCTCCGCCGCGCACGCTCAACGCGCGCGAAAAGTGGCGAGGGGCTAAAGTCGCTGGTCATCTTTATCACACCACCACGCTCATTGGCGCGCTTTTGCTTTCGCCGTTCGATGTTGAACGCTCTGCGATCTTCGACAGCCGACCGAAGTTGTAGTAAGCGGCGCACGCGCCTTCGCTTGAAACCATGCACGAGCCAATCGGCGTCTCCGGCGTGCAGGCTGTGCCGAAGACTTTGCACTCCCAGGGTCGCTTCACACCTTTGAGAATCTCGCCACACTGGCACGCCTTCGGGTCGGCGATGCGCAGGCCGGGCACGTTGAATTTCAGTTCCGCGTCGAACGCAGCGTATTTTTTCTGAAGCTTCATGCCGCTGTGCGCGATGGAACCTAAGCCCCGCCACTCGAAATAGTCGCGTGGCTCAAAGACCTCGAAGAGCACTTCAAGCGCCTTCCGGTTGCCGTCGCGGCTGATGCAGCGCGCGTACTGATTCTCAACTTCTGCGCGCCCTTCCACGACCTGTTTGACGATCATATAAATCGATTGGAGTATGTCCAGCGGCTCAAAGCCCGCGACGGCGACGGGTTTGCCGTACTCGCGTGGGACAAATTCATAAGGTCGTGTTCCGATCACCGTGCTGACGTGGCCGGGGCCGAGAAAGCCGTCGAGTTGCAAGTCGGGTGAATCAAGCAGAGCTTTCAGGGCAGGCACGATCATGATGTGATTGCAGAAGGCGCTGAAATTTTCCACGCCCTCCTTCGCCGCTTGCAGGATAGTCATCGCAGTTGAAGGCGCAGTCGTCTCAAAGCCGAGCGCGAGCCACACCACCTGCTTATCAGGATTCTTTTGCGCAATCTTCAAAGCATCAAGCGGCGAATAGACCATGCGCACGTCCGCGCCCGAAGCCTTCGCATCCAGCAGGCTCGTCTTCGATCCGGGCACGCGCATCGCATCGCCGAACGTGGTGAAGATGACACCGGGCTGCTCGGCTATCGAGATCGCATCGTCAACACGCCCCAGAGGGATGACGCAGACGGGGCAGCCCGGCCCGTGAATCATCGTAATATTTTCGGAAAGCAAATCTTCAATCCCATACTTGAAGATCGTGTGCGTGTGGCCGCCGCAGACCTCCATGATCTTGAGAGGCCGGTCAGTCAAGTGTGCGATCTGCTTCGCCAGCTTTTGCGCGATGTCGCCTTGCCTGTACTCGTCTATGAATTTCATACTCTCGCCTCCGTAAATCTTATGCTTCGACCACCGAGCGATGTTCTAAGAATGTATGCACCATGTCCCACGTCGTGTGATACAGCGCGACATGCGACTCCTGTATCCGGTGAATGCTCGGCGTGGGGACAGTGAGACAGAAGTCGAGCGCGCCGTCGGCGTGCATGGCAGCCATCTTGCCGCCGTCGCCACCTGCATAACCGACCGTCATGAGTTTCATCCGGCGCGCTGTTTCAAACGCGCGGACGATGTTTTCCGAATTGCCGCTTGTCGAGAGTCCGAGCAGGATGTCGCCTTCTCTGCCGAGCGCGATGACCTGACGCGAGAAGATGTCTGTGAAGCTCACGTCGTTTGCCACCGCCGTGACCATCGCCATGTCGTTCGCCAGACAGATCGCGGGCAGCGCCTTGCGACCCACCGTGATGGGATGCATGAACTCGACGGCGATGTGCTGCGCGTCGGTCGCCGAGCCGCCGTTGCCGCAGACGAGCAGCTTACCGCCACGATGGAAGCTGCGCGCCATCTCAAGCGACGCCGCGAGAATTGCTTCACTGTTACCTTCAAAAAACTTAGCTCGCACCTCGTCGCTTTCACGCACCTTCTCAAGAAGCGAGAAACGCAGCTCTTCCGTCAGCTCCGGCGACTTCCTCTCATCTTCATGCAGGAATGGATAAAACGCGCGCGAAAAATTATCCCCTGCTGCCTTGCTCATTTCGCTTACTCCTGAAACCTTATTCAAAAGAGGTGCTGAACTGCTCTAACTCCGCCTGATACTCTCCGATCTCGTTCAACACGCGGAGCGTCTCTTCGGCTTCGTGCTCGTCAATCTTGCTCATTGCAAAGCCGACGTGAATCAACACGTAGTCGCCGACCTTCGTATCGTCGAGCATCCCCGTGTTGATGTTGCGGCGGACTCCGCCGACATCCACCTTGGCGATGCTGTTTTCTGCATCGACAATCTCTACGATCTTTCCGGGTATCGCTAAACACATATTTTGTTAGATCCTTCCTGATGCGAGTTGCGCGTTGGCGACCGCCGCTTGTCCGAGGCTGATGCCGCCGTCATTCGTCGGCACGCGGCTGTGTGTAAAGACCTCAAAGCCATCCGTCTTAAGCATTCGACACGCATTTTCCAGCAGCAACATATTTTGAAAGACGCCGCCAGATAGCGCTACCCTGTTAAGTCCCCGCTCAGCTCTTACCTGGCGCGCGAGTGTTGCAATCAAAGAGGCGACTCCGAAGTGAAACTTTGCGGAAACGATTTGCGGCGGGAGTCCGTCGAGCAAGTCTCCCACCGAGCGTTGAACAACCGATTTGGCACTGATTATGCGCCCACCTTCTTTGATCTCAAACTCGTACCCTCGAATGCAATCCGTGTCGGCTATAGCCTCCAACTCAATCGCCGCTTGACCTTCATAGTTGACTACGTTTCTCAGCCCTAACAGGCTCGACACGGCATCGAAGAGCCTGCCCATGCTCGATGTCTCCGGGCTGTTCGTGTCAGTTTCGGTCATTCGGCGCAGCGTCGTCCAGGCGCGTCTATCCAGATTCTGCACGAAAGGAATTTCCAGGTTCATAAAATCATCACCGAGAGCGCGATGCAGGTATACGGCGGCCATGCGCCACGGTTCGCGAATAGCCTTCGCGCCGCCGGGCATCGGGATGTACTCAAGATGCGCAATACGTTCGGCTGCCGTGAAGTCTGCGACGAAGAATTCGCCGCCCCACATCCGCCCATCAGTGCCGAAGCCTAAGCCGTCCATCGCCACGCCGATGACTTCGCCCTCAATCATGTTATCGGCCATGCAGCTTGCGATGTGCGCGTGATGATGCTGGACGCCGATTTTAGTCTGGTCGTCACCGAGCGCGAGCGCATACTTGGTGGAAAGGTATTCGGGATGCAGATCGTAGGCGACCACTTTGGGGTGAAGATGAAAGAGCCGCTTGTAATGTTCGATGCCCTGCTTGAAAGAGGAGAGCGTCTCAAGATTTTCTAGATCGCCGATGTGATGACTGACGAATGCATGAGTGCCGCGCGTTAGACAGAAAGTATTTTTCAGTTCCGCGCCGCAGGCGAGAATCTCTCGCTCAAATTTGAAACCGGTCTTAACCGGCGCGGGAGCGTATCCGCGCGAGCGGCGCAAGATCATCTCCCGGCCCCCGGCGATGCGCGCGACCGAATCATCCGTTCGAATGTGTATCCGCCGGTCGTGAAAGAGAAAGTAATCGGCGATTTTGTTTAGTCGTCGGACAGCCTCCTCGTCTTCGTAACAGACGGGTTCGTCGGAGACGTTGCCGCTCGTCAACACCAGCGGGCGATCCAGATTTTCACAAATCAGGTGATGCAGAGGGGAGTACGGCAGCATGAACCCGAGCGTGCCGACACCGGGCGCGACTGCCTCGGGGAGCCGCGCATCAACTCTCTTTTTGAGCAGCACAACGGGTCGGCGCTCGGAGTTAAGCAGGGCTTCTTCCGCTTCGGAGACGCTCGCATACTCTCTCACGATCTCGACGGACTTCGCCATCAACGCGAACGGCTTATCTTCTCTGTACTTTCTCTGTCGCAGACGCTCGACCGTTTCACCGTTCAGCGCATCACAGGCGAGGTGAAACCCACCGATGCCTTTGATGACGACGATCTGCCCGGAAGCTAGGAGTCGGCGCACGTGAACCGTAATCTCTGTGCCGGTGGCAAGCTCAACCGCGCGTCCGCTTGCGTTTCGTAGGCTCAGCCGCGGTCCGCACTGTGCGCATGCTGTTGGCTCGGCATGAAAGCGGCGGTCGAGCGGGTTCTCATACTCCGTGCGACACTCGGCGCACATCTCAAAATCCCGCATCGTGGTCTGCGCGCGGTCATACGGAATGCCTTCGATGATCGTGAAGCGTGGCCCGCAGTTGGTGCAGTTGATGAAGGGATAACGGTAACGCCTGTCCTCCGGGTCGAACAATTCTTTAAGACAGTCGGCACAGGTCGCGATGTCGGCGGAGATAGGCGTCAACCTCTCTCCGTCCGCGGTGCTCTCGACGATGCGGAAGTCTTGATAGTGCGCCGCGTCTAAAACGTCGTGGCGCTGGATTGATTCGATCTGGGATAACGGTGGAGGGTTCGACGTGATCTCGTTGATGAATTGTTCGATGGCGCTGTCGTCGCCTTCAACATCTATGAGGACGCCCCTTGTGTTATTGAGCACCTGACCCCTGAGAGCGCGTTGGCTTGCCAGCGCGAAAATGTACGGGCGAAACCCGACACCTTGCACCAGCCCGCGCACCAGTATTTGCACACGTGTGATTGGCGGGTGATGTTCGGCAACGTGCATGAGAATCGTCCCATCTTTCCAAACTTCAATTAGCTAAACCTCTTCGGACTTCGCAATACGTGCGGAGAGGAATCGCAACAACTCATCCATTCCCGCACCCGTCTTTGCCGAAACCTCAAAGACCCCCATCCCCGGACGGACGGATTGAATATTGTTGTGCGCCGCCGTCGCTTCAAATTCGACGGCGTCGGCTAAATCCATCTTGGTGATGACGCACACGTCCGCGGTATTGAAAATCGTCGGGTACTTGAGCGGCTTGTCCTCGCCTTCAGTCACAGAGAGCAGCACGAGGCGAAGGTCTTCGCCGAGGTCATAGCTTGAGGGACAGACGAGGTTGCCGACGTTTTCGATGAATAGCAGATCAAGTTCATCGAGCTTCCATTCTTCAAGGGCGCGCTCGATCATCTGAGCGTCGAGATGGCAGATGGTGCCTGTGCTGATTTGCCTAACCGCAGCCCCGCTGCGTGCCAGTCTGGCGGCGTCATTCTCGGTAGCGAGGTCGCCGACGAGCGCGGCAACATGATACTGAGATTGGAGTAAGGTGAGCATTTTTTCCAGCAACGCCGTCTTCCCCGACCCGGGACTTGAGACGAGGCTCACCACCCGCACCCCTGCTTCACGGAAGCGTTCTCGCAGAGAGCGTGCGAGCAGATCATTCTGCTTCAACACGTTTTGTCTGACTTCGACGAGGCGAGGTTGTGTGCTCATCCGTTTATCTCCAGCGCGACGACTTCGAGTTCTTTCCCCCGCACGACCTCAGAGGTGAGAGCGCCGCACGACCCGCAGCAGAATTTCTGGAGTGAGTCGAGCGCTGTTTCCAGATGGCATATCTGACAATAGACCACGACCGGAACCTCCTCGATGATCAAACTGGAACCCTCCAGCGGCGTGCCCGCGCAGGCCACCTCATAGGAGAACAGGAGGGCTTCTCGGACGACACCCGAAAGTTGACCCAGCTTGAGATGTATCGCGTGAACCTGCACCCCGCCCCGCCGCACGGCCTCCTCCGCAGCCATCTCAATCATACTTATCGCGATGGAAAGCTCATGCATGTCCGCTGGAATACCGGATGTTCACACGTCAATCATCCGGCTGATACCCTCAAACGCTAATCGACGTCACGCGTGTGCCGCGATGTCGAACGAGAACTTCAGTTCGTCTTTCATCTTGAGCGTGCCCCCAGCGACGGAGACAGGCTTGATGTTGTAATCGGTCTGCCGGAGCGGAAACTCGCCCTGCGCGCGCAGGCTGCCCTCATTCAATGTCAACCGCGCATCTATTGAGTGATCGCGCGTAACACCATGCAGCGACAGCTTCCCAGAAATTCTAGCCCGGTATTGCCCTTCACCAGTACAGTTCACCGAGATACTCGTGCTCATGAAAACGATCTCCGGGTAACGAGCGATTTCGAGCACATCCTCCCGCATGGCGCGCTCCATCTCACGCCGATCCTTGTCGCTTACTTTATTGACCACGGCGAGCGAGTCGGCCTGCACGAGCATCAGGAGCGACGCTGACTCAAACGTGCCGGGACGGAAGCGAGCGTCGCCGCCAAAGCCGCAAATTGCAATGACGGGATCGTGGCCTAACATGGAGAGCAGCCCGTCAGCCGACCCTTGCACGGTGAAACGACTTTGGCTGGCGTCTATTCGATAACGAACGGTGCTCATCACATTCTGCTGATTTTGATGTAGCGTTTGATGTCGGGCAGGCTCACGACGACTGCGGCGGCGGCCAGCAACAACGCTGCACTTCCGACAATTGACCACATATTCATACCGGATGGTCTCCTCTCTCTTCTCTCCAGCGATTGATTTTGCTTCATGGCAAATGCTCCCCTTCTCCTAAATATTACTCACGCGGTCGCCCGTGTGATGCTCCTCTTCGAGAATCTTCGTGACTAACGACTCGACCACTTGGACGGCTTCGCCGACGGCGGCCTCGACCCGCTCGCTCAAACCCATGTGTCCATCTTCGGATTCAAGCGGCGCAGGCTCGCACCCGACCAGCAGGATGCGCTTGAAGTGGCCTCCCATTGACTTGACCATCGCGAGCACCTTCATCGGGTTCATGCCGTGCGTCTCGACCATCATGCCCTCGGCGTCGAGGTTATTCAGCTCGTCCAAGTCCGGCTCGATGGTATAGAGCGTGCCCGGTTCTCCGCCGCGCGGAGTCGCATCAATGAAGATGGTCGTCTCGTAGCCGTCGAGGAGCGCGTAGGCGAGATCGAAGCCGCGTATGCCGAAGTCAACGACGCGCACCGCGTCCGGCAATTCACGCCGGGCCAGCGCCCGCGCCACCTCGGAGCCGAAGGCATCGTCGCCGAGGAAGATGTTGCCTATCCCTGCGACAAGGATGCTCGCCTGCGTCATGCGCTGTTCACGTCACGGCCCGCGTGCGCCAATGGCGCAACCTCTTCGGGGGAGAAGAAGAAGCGGTGGCCGGGCTGCCTGAGCATCCCAAGGTCTCGCCCCGGATCGTCTTCAAGGACGACCGCGAGATGTACTCTGTCTTCGTAGTCCTGCTCGATTGATTCGACGATGGCGATTCGCCCGGCGAGTGCTAGGTCGAAGATGTCGCCGCCCGCGCGGGGCCGCAAGCGGATGCGGTCGCCGATCTTGATTCCGACGCCGCCGACCTGCACTTCTTCCAACGGCGTCTTCTCTTCGAGGAGTTGCCATTCCCATTCGTTCATCGCTCATTTTCCTCGCGGGGACGAACCGTGCGCATCGCGCCGTGCATTTTCATCATCTGCTCTGCGGGCAGCCCTTCAGTCCGCTCAAGCATCCGGCGCGCTCGCTCGTCAACGCCGCGCATCTCCCGCTTCTCCGCGTCTGTCAGCGTCATGATGCGAAGCGTGAGAATCTCGTCAATCTCCGTCCCGTCAAAGAGGTCGCCAGCGCTTTCGGGCGCGATCTGCGGGTAGTCGTAAAGAATGATCGGGGAGGAAAGCAACATGTCGCGCTCCCCTTCTTCACCCACCAGGACCGGCCAAGTCCCGACGTTATGGCATGAGGCGGCAATCTCCTTAAATTCCGCAGGCGGCTCCAGCAGCGAGACGAATTCGCCCCCATCGCGCATGCCTAAGATGGTGTGGGTCGAGACGAGCGAACGCATCAACGCATCGTCGCGGCTTTTTGCTTCAGCGTCTTCAAGGGCCCTCCTGTTCAAGATACGCACGGTAACTTTGCACAACCCTTCGCTCACACGCCCGGCTGACACTTCAATCGAGCCTTCGATTTCTTGCTGCCTGCGGACGATCACTCCGACCGTATGCCCGCCCGGTTCGCTCAAAGGTTCTATCTCCCGGTTTGACGGGAAGGTGAAAGTCAGAGTTTGCGTTTGGGCCGCGAGTTCATGCAGATTAATATCCGGCAAGCTCACCTCGCGCTCGACGGCTTCCTGCCACGTTTGATAAATCTGTCCGCCGACCTCAAGCGTCGCGACCGTTTGGAAGTCCGGCTCCGCGCCTTCTGCTAACTCAGGAACGGGAGCGTTCAGTCGTCCCACCTCGCGCGTGAGCAGGTGCAGGAATCGCACCTTCACGTCGAAAGTGGCGCGCTCGTCTCCCACGATCAGGCACTCTGTCTGCATCGTCCAGGCTTCTGTGCCCCCTTGCGCCTCGCTGTAGCTTTGGGGGCACAGCGCGCCGAAGTTCCAGCGCTGCTGGTTCTTGACCGACGATGCGCGGTAGGGATAGAGAATGTACCCCTCGTAGAGCACGGCGTTAGCGATCTTTTCCACCCGGTCGAGATTCATCATGTGAACTATGAACTATGAACTATGAGCGATGAATCAGGAGCCTGCTTTTCCAGTTCATCGTTCATAGTTCCGCGTTCATCCTTTAGCAAGCTCTCCAACACTTGCTCCCACGTGGGAAGCCCGCGCCGCATCTTGTACCGCGCCAGCCGGTCGAACACGTCCCGGCGCAGCGAGAGCCAAGCGCTGTTCGGATAGTAGTGATCCATCATCTCCTGCCACACTCGGACGGGCAGACGGAATTTAGCCTCTCTCTCCCATGAAATCTGCGAGACCTGCAAGGCTCCGTCCGCCGCCTCGTAGAAGACAGTCCCGCTGAAGAGCAGTAGAAGCGGGACTTCGCCATCTTCAAGCCCGGCAAAATACTTCGTGGCGGCAATGTTGAAGTCGAACGTGCATGGCACGGGTAGTTCGACGAGTGTGTTCCCCTGGAAGGGCGTCATGACAACGCTCGCGTGCGTCCACAACATCGTACGCAGGGTCTGCCCCCAACGCTCCGGCTCGCCGAAAAGATCAAGCAGCTGCTCCTGCTCTCGCTCGTTATAACGACGGCGCGTGGCCTCGATCTGAATCTGGCAGCGCAGCGCGACCGTGTGAATCGGCTCATTCGCGTCTGCGTTGGTGACGCGCAGTTTGAACGACACTAAGGGAGAGGCCGCGTAAGTTACGGCTTCGGCTCCTTCGACTTGAAAATTCAAGTCAGGCACTTGCTGTTGTTCTCACCGAGGTAGATCGTTCTTTTAGTCGCGCGTAGAACTGCCCGATCTCGCGCCAGACCTCCGTGCCGCCGGAGAGGCCGCGCCAGTGCACGCGGATCAGGCCGACGAGTTTGTAGCACTCGTCAATCGGCACAAGGTAGTATTCGCTCTCGCCCCCCACACGCTTGACGAGCAGAGCCTCCACGTCCGGCTCCATCTCCCGCAAGACTGGATTGTCCTCGACAATCTCATTCCACGAGTCAAGCGCGAGCAAAGATTCGGTCGGGCCAGCCGGACTCGGATAAAGCGCGACGACTCTCCTGTCCGGCGTGCTCTGGAAGAAAAAGGCCAGTTGGATCGGGATCATCAAGCTGTCCCACTGCCCGTCCGTCAATTGAAAGTCCGGCAGTGCGCGGATGCGGCGCGGGACGCGCTTGTATTTCGTATCCGCCTGACCGCTGAAGAGAATCGCACATGGCTCACAGGCGCAGACCAGTTGGCGATTGGCAGGCTCGACCAGATGTGTATGCTCGGCTGACAGGTCGGCGCTACACATCTCGCAACGCTCCAAGACGGCAGCACGCGGACGCACAAACCGCCGGAGAGCGGCGAGTGGTGACTGTCCCTGACTTCCGTCACTCGAACTCTGACTCATATGATTTCGGAACGCGGATTTGAAAAATGTGTTCCGCTTGTCAACCCGCATTCATCTCTCACAGTAAACACCTTAGGCGGGAGGCATTTTCGGGCTGTTCGGGTCTATCGGGTCCATGTTCTCAGGATTGATGCTTGTGGAATCCCTCGCCGTCGAACCGCCTGCTGGGCGATCCGCGTGCGTGGTTTCGTCGTGATCGTGGCGACCGGCCTCCTTACCCTCCATCGAACTTTTTTCCTCGCCCTTACCCGTGCCCCAATCGTGCGAGGGCGATTTGCTTGTCTTGTCGTGTTCTGACATTACGCTGTTCTCCCTTCACTCTTACTTTTGAGTCTGCCTAATTGCACCAGACCGGCGGGAGCCGACTGCTCGGCCAGCCCTTCGACTTCAAGCGCGACTAGATCAGGCGCAGCGTCATAGATCGCGGCCTCAATCGTTTGCTTTTGCGTAGTAGCCGTCGAAGCACAGCTACCGCCTTTACTTTGCAGCCGCACGCGGACGACGCCCTCTTCAATCGAGAGCAACTCCACGTCGCCGCCGTGTGATGCGAGCGACGGGCGCACTTTGTCTATTGCCTGCCGTACGCGTGTCTCAAGTTCTAAAGGGTGCAACCCGTAGAGCAGCAGCATCCCGCCGATCAACTCATCGCGCGCAAAGTCTTCAATGATGGAATGGCCCACAACTCCCCTCTCGGCGGCGATCTCCAACATGCGCTCCAGCCCTGCGCCGTGGAATTCCATCAGTGACTGCAGAAGCTCCACGGCATCAGAGCGCGCTGCGGGGTCAGTAATCGCCTCGACCTTACGGGTCAGCTCGTCAATCCGCTGAATCAGTTCTTGAGATTCCATAAAGACAGTGAATCGTGAATCGTCAATCGTGAACAGAAGAAAAGCAATTTCTATTTACGATTGACGATTCACGATTTACCTTCTTCCTTTCTATTTCATTGCGCCGAACATCGGCGAGTGGCGAGTCTCAAGGACTTTGCCGTTGCCGAGGTACATGTGAACGCCGCAGGGCAGGCACGGATCGAAGCTTCTGACAGTGCGCATGATGTCGATGCCCTTGAAGTTTTCGGGGCCGTTCTCTTCGAAGATGGGCGTGTTCTGCACCGCATCCTCGTACGCGTTCGACCACTTCGGAATCTTCCACTCGAACTCAACTTCGGGCTTCAAGGCCGTCTGCGGCAGGTAAATCTTGACGCTCTGACCGGTGGCCTTGATGTAGCCGATGTCCACCTTGCCCGCGAGCGCGGTCGCCCAGAGGCGCGCGATGGGGCCGCCGCCCGTATCGAGCGCGAGGTATTTGCTACCATTGCCCTGTTCGCCCTCGTGATACCAGCGCGGGCACATAACCCATGAGTACTTGTCGTCGAAGTCGCGCTTCTGCGGTCTGGGTGTTGTGGTCTGATTCCACGGGTGGCGTTGGTCAACCGGATTGCCGAGCGGGTCTTGTTTGACGAACGTTTCGGCGTCCTGCCAATCGTCGTAGTAAGAATGGCCGAGCAGGATGCGTATGCCGAGGTTGATGTCAACGAGGTTGGTTGTGACGAGTTTGCCGTCCACGACGACGCCCGGCGTGACGTACATCGCGTTGCCCCATGCGTCCATGTTCTCGTACTTGTAGTCGCAGACCGCAGGGTCTTGGAACGAACCCCAGCAGCCGAGCAGGATGCGACGCCTGCCCACCTCTTCGTAACCGGGCAGAGCCTCGTAGAAGAAGTCGAAGAGATCGTCATGCAGCGGCACGACCTTCTTCATAAACTCGACGTAGCGCATCAGGCGGACGATGTAGTCCGTGAAGAGTTGCACGGTCGGCACTGTGCCGACGCCGCCCGGATAGAGCGTCGAAGGATGGACGTGGCGACCTTCCATCAAGCAGAACATCTCGCGCGTGTAGCGTGAGACGTGTAAAGTTTCACGGTAGAACTCGCCGGTGAAAGGATTCAAGGCCGTCATTATGTCGGCGATAGTCTTGTAGCCGTGATCCGCCGCGTGCGGGGCTTCCGTGTGTTTCGCCTTCTCCCAGACGCCCGGATTCGTCTCCTTGACCATCTGCTCGCAGAAGTCCACGCCGACCAGATTGTCCTGAAAGATGTTGTGGTCGAACATGTACTCTGCCGCTTCGCCGAGATTGACGATCCACTCGGCGATGGCGGGCGGCCTGACATCGAAGGCCATGTTCTGCGCGTAGGTGGCGCAGGTCGCGTGGTTGTCGCCGCAGATGCCGCAGATGCGGCTCGTGATGAAGTGCGCGTCGCGCGGGTCTTTGCCCTTCATGAAGATCGAGTAGCCGCGAAAGATCGAGGAGGTCGAGTAGCACTCGGCCACCTCGCGGTTGGCGAAATCAATTTTGGTGTAGATGCCTAAGGAGCCGACGATGCGCGTGATCGGGTCCCAATTCATGTCCACCAGCGTGCGCGGCTTGGCCGGAGCCTTCGTACCAACTGTCGTTGTCGTACTCATCGTTTGTTGCTCCTTGGTTAATATGACTTTGGCTGGTAGCCGGTGGTCAGTTCCGTACCCTTGTGCCGCCACTTCGGTTCTTTGTTGACCGTGGAGTTGGTGATGGCGCGCAGCTTACGGATCATGCGCCCGTAGACGCCGATGGTGCCCGCGGAGATTTTTGCGCCCGGCGGCTCGTCCATAAACGGCATGAACTTGTCGGGGAAGCCCGGCATCGTGCAGCCGATGCAGATGCCGCCGACGTTTGGACAACCCCCGATGCCGGCCATCCAACCGCGCTTGGGCACGTTGCAATTCACCACCGGCCCCCAGCATCCGAGCTTGACGATGCACTTGGGTGAACCGTACTCGGTGGCGAAATCCGCCTGCTCGTAGTAGCCCGCGCGGTCGCAGCCTTCGTGGACGGTCTTGCCGAAGAGCCACGTCGGGCGAAGCTGATCGTCGAGCGGAATCATTGGAGCCAAGCCCGCCAACTGATACAGCAGGTAGAGCAGCGTCTCCATGAAGTTGTCTGGCTGAACCGGGCAACCGGGCACATTGACGATGGGCAGGCCAGCGGCGGATTTCCAACCCCAGCCGAGATAGTCGGCGAGTCCCATGCAGCCCGTTGGATTGCCCGCCATCGCGTGGATGCCGCCGTAGGTCGCGCAAGTGCCGATGGCGACAACGGCCACCGCCTTCGGAGCCAGCCGGTCAATCCATTCGGTCGTTGGGATCGGCTGGTTGGTCATCGGGTCGTTGCCGAGCGCCGCCCAGTAGCCTTCCGCTTTGATCTTCTCGTTCGGGATCGAACCTTCGACGACCAGGACGAACGGATCAATCAAGCCCTGCTCGGCCTGATACCAATACTTCATAAAGTCGTCGCCGACTTCATAAGCTAAAACGGGGTTGTGCAAATGCACTTTCGGGAGACCCGGGATGGCCCCCATCACCACGTCCTCGACGCTCGGCTGAGTCGCCGCCGTGATAGAAACCGTGTCGCCGTCACAACTCAGTCCAGCCGTGATCCAAAGAATGTGCACTTCCTTGACCGCGGATGGCCGTTGAGTGACCCGACCGTATGGAGCAATTTCTGCTGCCATCGCTGTCTCCTTTCAATTTGTTTTTGCTAACCGGTTTGTTGGTGATTGTGGGTCGTTTTGCTTCGGCGCGACCATCAACATCTGTTCGCTGAGGGCCAGACACTCTCAACCGAGAGCTTCCCCATTTATTCTCACAACCACTCTTGGCTCGCGCTTATCTGAGAGGACGAATATGCCGGGGGAAGAACACTTTTTCCGCAACGGGGGAGTTACGGCACAAACGGGGGAATTACAGAATAGCCAACAAGGATGTAAATATTTTCGATGAAGAGTTCAACGCAGTATGTCTGCGGAGGGCGTCGGGTCGCTCCGTAACTGGATGAATTCTTCGCTCCAGAATGTCAATCCAACTTCGCTACCACAAATCTTTGTTCGATATGAGCGATAGTCTAACGCCATGCTTTATTTTCTGTCAATTTAATTCGATGCATCGAACTAATTGAGACCGTCAGCTCGACGCTAATGTTGCAAAGATTAATTCGAGGCGCGAAAGTTCTTCGAGTGCCTCTCGCTCAGGCGGTGATCCCGAACAGCGAAGCGACAAACTTCGCCTGTCCTCGCGCATCACTTCCGGCTAACCTTTTAACTTGACCTTTCCTTATCATGTTCACATCTGTGAAGCGGCACCTCCATGTCAAGTAACATTTACAGCGTCGAGCGAGTTTCCGTCACCCTTCTGTTCGCGCTCATCTTGGACGAGCCACGCTCGCCGGCGCATTCTGGTCTTCGATTAGATGGTGGCACCATTTGCTTCTCGGTTCTCTATAGCGACCCTGTGAACATTCGTGCTCACCACCAAACTCTTGAAACTTGCTCATTACCGCCGCTTCGCTGCGCCACTCACGCCGTCGCGCCAGCGCCCCCTTCTAGTGTGCGATGCCTATCACCGAATGAAGTCCCGTCACGCCACATTGCGTAAAGAATGCCTGCTAGTTTCCGCGCCAGTGCAACCGCAGCCACACACTTGCCCCGACGTAGTGCGATGCTCCTAGCCCATTGCTGTATTGCGTGGACGCTCTCCTGTTTAGAACGCAACAATGACCAGGCAGCTTCGACCAGGAGCGAGCGCAAGCGCACGTTGCCGGCCTTCGTGATTCGCCCGCGATGCTGCATCTCGCCCGAACTCTTTTCGCTCGGCACCAATCCCAGATAGCCGCGGACCTGTTTAGCCGTATCGAAGCGAGTGACTTCATCAAGCGTAGCGACGAAGGTGATGGCCGTCACTGGCCCGACACCCGGCGCGGTGCAAAGTCGCTCGACGACCGGATCACTCTTGGCTAGTTGCTGGAGTTGCCGGTCAGCCAACTCGATCTGCTTGTTGAGCTCCGTCAGCAGTGTGACCAAGGGACTAAGAACCATTGCCAAGTGTTGTGGAAGCGTCAGCGCCGACAATCGCTCCGAGAACTTCTTCGCCTCGCTCGCTGGGACACGTAAGCCTTCCGCCCTGACCAGCGTCTTGATCGATGTAATATACTTGGCGCGGGTTCGCACCAACATCTCGCGGACGGTGAGCATCTTCTTGATCTGACGCTGCGGCTCCGAGGTGCGATGAGCGTGACGGTAGCTGCCCAGGCGGCAAGCCTCGCAAAGAGTGCGCGCATCGCGCTTGTCCGTCTTGACGCGGCGGCTCCGCGTGGCATACATCGGGGCGAAGTTAGGGTCGGCAACCACTATCTCGTGCCCCATCTGTTCCAAGCCTCGTGCGACCCATTCGCTTTCAGTCGTGGCTTCGATCAAGATGCGGGCTGGAGCGCGATTGCCGAGCCACTTGAAGAAGTCGTCACGTGAAGTCTTAATGCGGCGCTCGATCAACTCACCATCCTCAGTGAGAATACAGAGCTGGCTTGAAGTTTTGCCCAAATCTATTCCGATGTGTTCCATGGCTGGTTCTCACCTTTCTTGAGGCGAATAGCCTCGTAGTTTTTGTGGAGGTGATTATGCTATCACGACAAGTGGTAGCCAGCCGCTTCATACCATTTGCTTCAATGCCTTCGAGAGTGTGCTCCGCCGTGTGAAAGCTCTTGAAGCATTGCGAGGCTCGCACCTTCTTTTTAATGAAACGATGGTCTTGCTCGATCACATTGTTCAGGTATTTCACGCGCCGGAGTTGGCAGTCCCTTGGCACAATCTTCTCTGCCTGTGAAGTGGAGAATGCCTCAGGGTAAGCTGCGTTCTTATCGACACTGATCGAGAACGGGAGCCTCCGATGCTCGGTCCTCATCATCTTCTGAAAGAACCGTTTTGCTGCGGAAACGTCTCGTTTCGCGCTAAGCATGAACTCAATCGTATTTCCTTCTTTATCCACGGCGCGATACAGATATTTACATGACTTTCCGACGCAAGATGTAAGTCTCGTCTACACGATACGACGTGCCGCTCATCTTCAAATGCTGACGCACACGTTTATTGACCTCGGGAGCATAACGTTGTACCCAACGGAAAACAGTTGAGTGATCTACTTCGAGCCCGCGCTCTCGCATCATCTCTTCAATGTCTCGATAAGATAGCTGATAGCGACAGTACCAACGAACGCACAAAAGGATGATTGTCGGCTCGAAGTGGCGCCACTTGAACAGGGACTTTGGTTGTTTCACGATTATGATTCCCGCTGAGTGATGGATGAGCTGAAGGCTGGATTATATCTTGGAAAGCATTTGCTGCAACACTACCGAAATTAATGCCATTTTATTCGTAAATTGATCTTCCCGACCGAGAACGATTGCGAAGGGCGGGATTATTAAATTAGCAGTCAATATGAACATTACAGCGAGTGTAAGATGTTCGATCTTTTTTAGCCTGATATTTTTTGAACCAAAAAAAAGCATTTCAGACCTCCAGAAAATAGCTGAAGCCAACTGCAAGGTGCAGTTGCAGAGTTGCACGTACAAGTTGAGTCCGACAAATATTATTCATCTTTTTTACCCTTTTTACAATCTGGACTCCCAAACTTTTTAACTGCTGTATAGTAGTCACGTGCGGTCCGTCTGCAGCGCCTTCTATCCGCTTTACTGGCTCCCGGAGTTGTATTACACACCTTTATCAAGTCATCGAGGAGACCCACGTCACACTGCTCCTTCGATCTCTTACACTGACCATAGCAGTTGTCATGGCGCTGGCATGGTCCATTGAAACGGAATGTCGTACCGCCTAGAGCAGTATATGAGTCCGGTACAACGTAATCTCCTAACTTGCCTGGCCCGCATTGAAACACAGGTGGTTCTACTAAGTTCTCATGTAAAGAATTCTGCGGAAGTCATCACTTCGTTGGGTCAAACGTCAGAACCATCAAGAGCATATCCGCAATCTCATAGTCATCCTTAACCTCCGCGTAAAAATTCGCCGCGTCCATTGGGCCAAATTTACCAGGGAACGTAATCATGAGAATATGATCCGAACCTCGTGGCTTCTCAGGACGCCATTTCGTGACGCCGGGCCGTGCTAGGGCTAATAATACTTTATGCCCGTTGACCTCTTGTTCTCGATACCAAATGTATTTTCCTCGTTCACGCGGAACGACGGCGTAGCCCTCACTGATGCCGCTCTCGAGCTCGATCCGAAGCCCGCCATCTTTGAAGATCAAGCCATTGATTGTGTCGACGCTTTGACTTCGTTTGTACCTGTAGCCCTCCAAGAGCTTGATACCACCATGAGGTGCATCATCGGCTAATGCAGTCGATAGCAACAGAAAAACTAAAACCGTCATCGTAGCCATGGCTTTGGGTGTAGCTTTAGTCATAACCGTACCCCCTTACTTAATTCCCTACAATCGCGAGATTCTTGTGTCCATATAGCTTGCTCCAGCAGGCATGGATCACCACGTCATTAAGTTTTGAGGACCCACCGAAATCTGCATCGCTTTTGCCTGTCAGATGAATAGCTTCGTGAATCAACGCCAATGCTCGTGAGATTTCGCCACCAATGGCTGCTCCGCCTCGTGCATTGAAGAAGGCATCCCGGACCATGACGTCTTGGCCGTAGATGAAGGCACCTGCGCCTTTGCCTCGTTCGGTTTTCAGAAACTGTTGAACCTGAGGATCGGTGCTCTTTTCAGCGTAAAAGACGTTGTAGCCTTTTATGTTGGAAGCAGAATCTGGACGGGCGCTGAGATTGCTAAAGCGTTTGATTAGGTCTGTTACGTTGATTCCTGCTTTAGCGAGTTCCTTCTGACAATCTGACTTTTGAAGAAGCTTGGCGCCATCCGCGAGGGCCTTGTTTATGTCTTCTAACTTGCCCTTGCTGAAACCGGGATAAGGGTTCTGCGGCTCGCCTAAAGCAGAGTCCTCATCAGTTGCGTCGCCGAACGGGTTGTGACCCCACGCCTGTACTATCTGGTGGTATGAAGCCCTCTCCTGTGGCGTTGCCGTCCTCAGCGTCGGCGGCGTCTTCGACTTGGGCTTGGACTTATTCTCGGCGAAAATCCTGTGCACGTCTCGCACGTACAGCCGCTCCTGCCGCTCGCGCTCATTATTGTTGCCGGGCAGGTCGTACCACTGGTCGCCGAAGGTGACCAGCCGCGCGTCCTCAGCCGCGGCGCGCTCGATTAACCCGACGGCTTTGTCGAGACTGGCCTCAAGATTCATGTAGACCGGGCTTGACTGGATGATTGCGACCTTGAGCTTCTGCGTCATTCTCCCCTCATGACGGTTTAAGCGCGTGAACTCATCGCCTGTTCGATTGCCTTACCTTCCTTCCGCGCCCGCGCCCACGTGACGGGCAACCGTTTGATTTCGCCGCTTTGTTCCGCTCTTACCAAATGGTCGAAAGCTTCGAGGATGATTCGCCGCTGAAGCTCACGGTGGAACGGCACGCCGAAGTGATGGCCCATCATGAACGGGACGAAGATGGCGCGCGGCGGTTTCGCGTGTTCAGTCACGTCGAGCGCCACGGTGACGGAAACTGTCGGGATGCCTCTACGTTCGATGGCGCGCTGCACGAGCGCGATGCTCTGGTGGCAGATCGGTCAGGCGGGCGCGAGCAGCACCACGTCCGCGCCTTCGACCGCGACCGCCCCGGCAATGTCTTCGGCCAGCGTCGCCTCCAGCCTCTCTGCGTCCATGTTATAGCCGATGAACGAAAAGAAGTTGGCCGTCAGTTCTCCGACGACGCCTTCGCGCGCCAGTTCCTGCAAACGCTGGATGGGGAAGATAACGTTAAGGTCGCGCAGCGCGCCGGCGGTCGGGTATTTGAGTTGATGAATCTCCAAATCACTCAGCCTCGACGCGGACGGCACGTGCCGGAACGTGTAATCGCCGACCGGATGCACGGTGTCGAACGGCAGCGAGCCTTTGGGCTGGACGCCCGCCGTGCTGACGAACGAGAGGCGCGACTCGGACAGAGGTTTTCGCAGGCGGGCGAGCGGCACGAAGTCTTCCTTATGAATCATCGAGCCGGGGTAACGCTCGTTGACCGTCTGCCACAGGCCGGGGCGCAACTGCGCGGTGCTGTTCTCAGAGCTGTCCGTCATGTATCCATTCCCCTGAACGCTTGACGAAGTAAAAATGCAGTTGGAAGAAGAGGTGTGCGAGCGTCGCCGCGTCTCTGTCTTTCAAAGCTCCGAGGACGAACTCACGGTCGGTCTCCGGCACGTCGAGCAGGAGCTTGAGCGCTTCGATCCAGGCCTTGTCTATTTCCTTACGCCCCGCCGCCTCGTTGCCGTCGCCGAGGTGCAGGCGCACGTACCGGATCAGCTTCTCCTGATCGCCCACGGCGACCGCTTCTTTTAGATATTGTAGAGACATTCATTGACCCAGCCCGTAAATGTATCTCACCCGTCTCAGGTATTTAAGGCCGCGCGCAGGACGTGATGATAGCCGCGAGTCAGTTCGGCCCCGCCCTGATACGACTGTAACATTAGAACGGGGCCGACTCATGTGTTCGTCGTGACGGTGATTGATTCAGGGTTTCGCATTAACGCCCATCTTGGCGGCGATGTCGTGGATTATTTGCAGGTGCATTTTGAGCGTCGGCAACGTCTTCTCGGCAAATGCCTTCACGTCGCTGTCAATCGCTCCTTTTGCCTCCGCCTCGAACGCCGTCACGTCCTTCTCGTGATCCTCGACCATCGCCTTGACATACTCTTTGTCGAACTCCGCACCCGACAATTTCGACAACTTCGCCATCGCCTCTTTGTGCTTCGGCAAAACGTCCGGCGGCAGCACGACTTTCTTCCGCTGCGCCAGTGCCTTCAACTCTTCGCCTGCCTTCGAGTGGTCGGCCATCATGCGCTCGGCGAACGCCTTCACGTCCCTGCTCGCCGCCTGCTTCGACGCCAGACGCCCCAACTCGACCTCCGCCATCCCGCCCGGAGCCGCGTCGTTCATAAACGCGAGGTCTCCGCCCGTCACGACGCTGTCGCCCTTATCGCTCGGCGGTTTCGCGGGATCAGTCTTCACAATCGGCTCGCTGTTCGCCGTACCGCTTTTACCCGGCTCCGACCCGCAAGCCGACGCCAGCAAGCTCAAGACGCCGAGCGCCATCAACCGAGTACCTGTCGTGATTCGTTTTTTCATTACGATTCCCCTTCTCATGTCTATTACATAATGCCCGGCGAACGATCCATCCGTGCTCTTTTGCAACTACCGAACGCGCGAGCATCGCCAGAAGCGACGCCAGCCCGTCACAGCGCACCGCGCACCGCGCGGCGCACAACTTTTGCCCTCCGGCGTCTAAACTCTACGCGCTGCGCGCAAAGCCTCGCCCGCCGTCCAGATGGCCGCGCCGAGCAGCATCATGTCTTTCGCCAGAAACTGCCCCGGCATCGGCGACGGAAATGGGAAACCGTAACCCGGCTGCCACACGCCCGGCGTTGTTAAGACGAACGTCAGCGTGAGCAGAAACATGATGATCGCGCCGATGCTGCCGATGACCGAGACTTTCGGCGCGACGGGCCGCGTCGCGATCAGCACGCCCAGAGTGATCTCGATGACGCCGATCAGCATCGCGGCACCCCGCACGCTCGTCACGCTGTAGAGCCAAGACATGAGCGGTGAGTTGGCAACGAGTCCCTGAATGCCTTCGGCCTCGTAGGCGGTGAACTTCAGCGCCCCGACCCACAGCAAGATGATAACCAGCCCGTAGCGGATGATCTTCGCGCCGACGCTTTCGAGCGTGTGCCCTAAGTCCGAGCCTCTCGCATAGTCCATACGTTCCGCAGATGTCGCCATTTTGGGTAATAATATACTTGACGAATCAAGTGGGATTTGCTAACATGCTCTCATTATGACGAAGCAAGAAAACCCCAAGACGCTGCAACAGGCAATCAACTTCTTTGCGGACGCCGACCACTGCCTTAACTCTGGCGACGCAGCGCAAGTGGCAATGCAAGAGCGCACACACACGCCGACAGTTCACCGTCAAAGTGGGAACTATCTTTGAGGACTCGCCGCTTGGCCTTGATAAGTGGTTGACCGCCGTTTGGATGATTACGAATTGCAAAAACGGCGTTAGTTCCTACGAGATTCACCGCGCTATCGGCGTCACTCAAAAGACCGCTTGGTTTATGCTCCACAGAGTTAGAGTTGCCATGCAAACGGGTTCGTTTGAGAAGAAAATGGGCGGACAAGTTGAAGCCGACGAAACTTACATCGGCGGTCTCGCTAAGAACATGCACAGAGACAAACGCCATGCACGGATTACAGGTACGGGCGGCAAAGACAAGGTTGCTGTCATGGGACTCTTGGAGCGCAAGGGTGAAGTTAGAGCACAGGTGATTATTGACGCCACACAAGCAACCCTTCATGGCGAAGTGAAGCGTCAAGTTGAAAAAGGCGCGGAACTTTTCACGGATGGCTGGAAAGGCTATAGCGGCCTTCATGCTGAATACCTTCATCAAGTGATTGACCATGCTGAAAAATACGTTGATGGTCAGATTCACACGAACGGCATTGAAAACTTCTGGAGTCTCCTGAAGCGCGGTATCAAAGGCACGTATGTTAGTGTTGAGCCGTATCATCTGTTCCGTTATCTTGATGAGCAAGTATTCCGCTTCAACAATCGCAAGGCCGACCACGATGGTATTCGCTTTAGCATTGTCACATCACAAGTGGCGGGCAAGCGCCTCACGTACAAAGCACTCACGGGCAAGCTAAGCGACGAAGACAGTTCCTCTCCGTGCTAAGCAACTCGCTTCTTTCGGGATGAAGAAGCGCGGGCGGAAGCGGGCGAAGAAGAAATAGCCCGCTTCTTTTTTTCTACTTTCGCCCGCTTTTCTTCTTCTAGTTTTTGTTGGAGTTCTGAGTAAGGAACGGATAAGAGTCCGTCCATTACTTGATCGAACTGCTCAAATTCATCAGGGCGTTTTTGTTGCATCTCTTCTTCAACCTCACGACTCGCGTTTTGAAATCTAGCTACTAATCAGAAGGTTAAAATCCCTGCGAACAAGATCGCGCAACTCATCGCGTTGGATGGCACGAACGGCCATGTTATTAGCCTCAACAATTTTGGTGTAACTACGGTTGGACGGTGTATTCGCCACCAAGTTTTTATTCCTGTTCTGCCACGCAATCAAATCTGCCGCTTGAAGCGGCCGGTGTATTTTGTCATCTCCATGGTACACCCCTCCGAACACGTTGCGGAGAGCCTCCGGCATGTCGGGCTTGAGTTCGTTCAGTAGGCGTTTACATCGCTCTCCATCTTTCCCCTGTTCGTCAAACATGAAGTCCACTTTAGCCTGTAGGTTATTTCTCAGATGTATATCACCCACACGTGCTAATACTTCGTGGAAACAGATGAAGTAAGGGTGTCGCTTGAGGTATTTCTTTGCGCCCTTCAGCGTGAGTCCACAGCCTTGAATAATCTCAATAAAATCACCCCACCGAATGGCAATCACTATTCCATACTTGATGTGCTTTAAGGTGACATCTGTTAACAAGTCCGTCTTTGCTTCCGCCTCCCCTTTAGTAAAGCCCGCGAAGCATTTGGTAAGTGTTGCCGCCTCGCTGGACTTGAAGTAGTCAATGCGCTTGCCAGCATCTAGCGCCGCCCGCCATACATCGGGGAAGGTGTCCCACGTGGCTTTCTCGCCAACAAGCGTCGCCAGAACCATCAGCGGGTTGTCATTGACGTGACTCCCGCTATCGTCCGTATAAGCACCGAACATGGCGAACAGCCTCCCCTCTCGCTCGCGCGCGGAAAGTCCGCACGTGAGGATGTCGAGGGGGCTATAATGCGCTTGACGGTTTGATTCGTCAAGTATATTATCACCCAATGTAGGGACAGCTTCATGAGCCCTCGGGGTAATTTTGGGATAGGCTCTAAAGCGCGATGGCCGCGTCTACACGGAGATCGTGGCTGACCGTAAAAAGGCTACTCTACAGGCCATTATTCGCGGTCGCGTCTCGGCTGATGCTGTCATCCACTCGGACGGATGGCGCGGCTACGACGGACTCGTTGATGTCGGCTACAGTAAACACTTCAGAATCCACCATGGCGCGAACGAGTTCGCCACTGGCGAGAGCCATATCATCGGCATCGAGAGCTTCTGGAGTTATGCCAAGCGTCGCCTACAGAAGTTCAACGGCGTGCCTGTGGCAACCTTTCATCTACACTTGAAAGAGTGCGAGTGGCGCTTCAACCATCGGCACGGTGACTCGTACCTTGAACTGTTAAGACTGCTGCGGCAGTATCCACTGTGACCGTCTTAACTTCATCAGACCCTAAGTGATTGCTTCGGTTACGAATTAAAAGCCACATCTCAAACCCTTCTCGCCCGCATCTCCGCCTCTATCAGGGAACTCATAGCATCGAGATGGATTTTCCAATCGTTCAACCGAGCTACGCTCGTCCGCCGCGCGACTGTTTCCGCATCGGTTGGCAGGCCCAGGCTCTCCTCGATGGCGCGCAAGAAATCATCGGGTCTTGAAGGGACGGTCATCAATACTTTGTGCTGTTCATTAAAATCGCAGATCGTCGGGAGTGCGGTTGAAACTACGGGCTTACCGGCGGATAGGTACTCATTAACTTTCGTTGGCGCGACGGTCGCCGTCGCCGGGCTTTTAATGTAGGGGACGATGCAAACATCGAAGTTGCGAAGGTATGGTTCCAACTGCTCGTGCGGTCGCTGTCCAGGCAGATGCACGTTAGGAAACCGTGACAGTTCTCCCATAGAGGTCTGAATAGGACCGACAAACACCCATGACCATTGAGGTCGCGCGCGCACCATCTCCGTCAACAGAGCGAAGTCTACAAAGCGGTGCAACCCGCCAATATATCCGATGACCGGTCGCGGAATTGAAGTGAAGATCGCAGGGTCATGCCGGCTTCCATTGCCGTTATGACGATTGAAAATCTCGAAGTTGACGCCATTGGGAACGGTATGAACTTTGTCGCTCCATGGCGCGCAATGCTCGGCTAGTTGACGACAGGTCACAAATACCAAGTCGCTCAACTGCAAGAGCGTCCTTTCACTTTCTTGCAGCTCTGGCGCTCGGGGAGTTAATGCGGAAAAATCCGCCGTACAATGATAGATGACGGTCGAGGAGGATCGCGTTTTGAAGAGGTTGATTAAATCCAATGCCGTATCGGTCGGCAGAAATGTCCACAAGATAGCATCGCGCATCCCCAGAGAGCGGGCAGTTCGCGCGATCAGAGGCAGCAACAGCCGTCGGTTGAAATCGCGTCGCCGCTGACCGAACGGCGGCATGACAATCGGCGAGCAGACATGGAGATTAATTCCAACTTGCCGTACTCCCTGCGACTTGAGCGAACCGACCCAGCTTTTGATGCGTCGAGCGACGCGCTTTTTATCTTTCCATGCGGGCGAGCGGATGCCCGGATTTTCAATATAAAGCACTCGATTACCTGCTTTGGCGAGCCTGCTAGCAATCTCTTGCGACCCTTGCCAGAGATAATCCCATTCAATGCCGGAGATGAGAATGATGTCTTTGTCACTAATCATTTCTTCCCGGAAAGATATATCATACGACCTCTTTTGTTCATAGGCGGGTCAGTATTTATCGTAACGCTTTGTGAAGGGGAGCAGGCATGTTAAAGAGGATGACCGGAAGAGTATTTAATAATCCTCACCTCCACCGGAGCATTGCCCTTGACCGTTCTCGCCCGCGTCCGCTCTCTTCCACGATTGCGACACTGATGCTCGCTGCCAGCGCTGGCCTCTACTTTGCGCTGCGGTTGTGGTCTATTTGGACACCGCGTCTGTGGGGCGATGAGTTATTCAACTATTCGCTTTCGCAAGGGTCGTGACTATCCATCCTTAAGCGCACGGGACTCGACATGGCGCACCCGCCCTTCTTCTATCTGCTGCTTAAACCTTGGGTCTATATCGTAGGCAGCTCGATGTCCGGGCTTAGGGTTTTCACCGTCGCGCTCTCCATCGCCGCTATCATGCCCCTGCTTGTCCTGTGCCGTGAACTCCATTTACGAATCCGGGAAATCGCCCTCGCGTCGAGTTTGATGGCGGTCAACAACTATCTGATCCTCTACAGCTATTATTTACGCCCCTACAGCTTGCTTCTGTTCCTTACACTAAGTTCGCACGTCGCGTTCGTCCGGTTTCTACGGCACGAAGAATCGGATAAAAGACGCGCGCTGCTCATCCTTGTAGAGGTCAATATTCCATTCGTCTATACGCATTATTTCGCTTGGCTGGTCGTCGCCGCGCCATATCTCTGGGTGGCATTCATGGAACGGCGGCGCTTGCGCCGGTTCACCGCAGCGACGCCGGACGACAGCGTCGCGCCTTCAGCTTCGAGTCAATGAGCGCCGGTATTTCACACGCGATCTCCGCTCTGCACGTTCCATGAACAGTTGGTCCAATAATGAGCCGCTTCGAAGGCGGCTCCGTCCGTCGTCAGAATTGTCAGAAAGCCCGGCTTGATGCTTATGCCCAGCCGTGTGCACGCGCGAGCGACCGTGGGCAACGTGGAGTATAGAAAGAGCTTACGTCCCTCACAGAGCGCATGGAAGAGAAATGAACCGAGACACTTCGTCAACGCGGCTTCGTCTTCAACGTCGGCCAGGAATAGCTGCAAGATGTCGGTCTCACCTTTCTTCTCGATGATACCGAAGCAGCCGGAAGCGTCTCGGAAGATTTCCGTCTCGCCGGGGCGGTCTATGAACTGCGACCTGAAATCCTGTTCCCAAGAGTAAAGGAAACGGCAGTAACGCCGTGCCTCATCGTCGCTCAGCCTCGCAAAGATTTCCGAGATGACAGGCCCACTCTTCTCCAAGCGATTGATCTCCCGATTACCTGCGCGAGCCTGCGTCTGTGGAGTCGAGAAGAGATATGAGGCTGGAACGAGAGCCGCGCCCGCCTTTGCCAGTTGCCTGAAGCTGCTGTTCTCTTCGGTCACGAAGGCGAGCAGCGCGCTGCCTCCCGCTTCTGCCGTGAGCCGCAAGGACTCTTTGATTATCTGCGTGAAGTGGCCGCGCCCGCGAAACTGTGGAAGCGTCCACGAACCCGTCATGATGCCGACGCGTGCCGCCGTGCCGTCCGCAAAGGCTACTCTGCGATAGCTCACGGCTGAACCTGCGGCGAGCTTGTCATTCTCCCTGAGAACAATCAGGTCCGTCTCCATGCCAGAAGTCCTGCGCTCGAAATACCAGTGATAGCTCTGCCTGTCTCCCCAGTTGCCGAAGCAGAGATTGAGGCATCGCAGATACTCGTCTTGAATGCCACGTGGATTAATGATGATGCTCGTCACAACGCGGCCTCCCGCATCCCTGCGTTGGCAGCGTGTGGGTGGTCCAGACATCTGGCCGCGACCTCTCCCATCGAAGTCCACCAGAGGGAGTCGCCATACCTCTCTTCGAGAATCGTGAAGATGAGGTCCAGGTAGTTCGCATAAAGCTTATCCAGCCCGTCGAGCGCGATATGGCCCAAAGCATTCTTAACGGCGTGCGCCTTGATTGCCAGAAGCCCGCCGCGCTCTACAATCTCGAGCGCGCGTTCAACGCCCGAAGTCGCCTGGAAGTTGGAGGTGAAGTGCAGCAGCCGCCCGCCCAGGATGCGTTCGGGATAGATGAGCGAGACGCCCTTCAGGCCGCTCATGTTCGTCAACGCATCTGCGGAAACGGGCGTCACTATGTCTCTCGCAGAGGCGACGAATTGCAGGCCGACGGCGAGCATCGCTTGAGCCAAGCTGTCCGTCACGTTCCACCCCGGCGGGTTCATCCCGCGCACGTAATCCAGCCCCGCTTCCTCGAAGATGGCAATCGCCTCGGACAAAATCCTCGTACACTCCGCCGCATCCTGTTCCTGAAACTCTACTGGCAGGCGCATCCCCTTATGCACATGATGCAGCCCGTGCAACCCTACCTCCGCGCGCTCCAGCCTCTTCAGGTAGTGAACGAACTCTGGATGGCGGCTCAAGCGCATCATGTCTTTCGGTAGAATCTTCGCCAGGTAGAATCTCTCGCGCAGGAATGGAATCCGCGCTAGGACTTTTCGAGTTGGAACGGGAGAGAGTTCGCGCCAGTCTGCGGTCGTGAAGAGTGTGACGCGCAAGCGCGTGTGGCGCTCCAAAAGCCAGCGCAGGTGGCCGAGCGCCCCGGCGTCCAAATCGCCGCCGCCCTCGTAAGCATCCGTAATCTTCCCGGGATGCACGTCGTCAACGCTGAAACAGATGGCCGCGCGTTTTCCCGAAGGAAGCCAGCCACGCAAGTCCTCGCGCGCCATACTGGAATTACCCTGCACTAACAGTTCAACACCATCCTCAGTCACGTCGGATGCTCAGGGGTGAGAGAAGCTCTTCAGGTAGTTTGTCACGACTGCCTCTGCTGGCCCGTCCTTGAGCAACTGGCCGGATTCTATCAGGAAGACACGCCCGCAGAGCTTTTGCACGGTGAGCAGGTCGTGGCTCACGAAGAAGACCGTGCGGCCCGCGCGGCTCACCTCCTTCATCTTCCAGAGACACTTTTGGCGGAACGCTTCATCGCCAACGGCCAGCACCTCGTCCAGAAAGATTATCTCCGATTCGAGGTGCGCGGCGACGGCGAAGGCCAGTCGCAGGTACATGCCTGACGAATAGTACTTGATGGGCGTCTCAAGGAATCGCTCGACCTCCGCGAAGGCCACAATCTCGTCGAACTTTTTCTTAATCTCCACACGCCGCATCCCTATGATTGCGCCGTTGAGATAAATGTTCTCGCGGCCCGACAAATCCGGGTGAAAGCCAGTGCCTATTTCCAGCAGACTCCCGATGCGCCCGTAGATGTCCACCTCGCCAACGGTCGGCCTTATCACGCGCGAGAGAATTTTCAGGAGCGTTGATTTACCAGCGCCGTTACGCCCGATGACGCCGATGACTTCGCCGGGCTGAACTTCAAAGCTGACATCGCGCAGCGCCCAAATCATCTCGTCCGGCTCAGGCTCAATGCCGCGCAGTCGCTCAAGAGGCTTCTTCAAGGCGTTAGCCAACGCCTCGCGCAGGGTCGGGATAGCGACCAGAGTTTTGCCGATCCGGTAACGCTTGCTCAAACCTCTGACCTGAATGATTGGCCTCATCTCCCCTTGCCTCGGTAGTGGGTCATTTTCATTGTTGAACAAGCACCTTCCGCAGAAAAAGGACTAGAAGGAATCTTATCCCGCCTAGTGCGACAAAGATGATGAGCCAGTTACGCATAAGCGGCTCGTAGTTGCGCCACGCCTCGTGTAAGTTAATGCCGGGGATGCTGCCGAAGAAGATTGCGAAGTGTAGCCAGCCTGCGAATATGGCGAGTGCGGTATATTGCGCCCAAGTCTTTAATTCACTCTTTATTAGGTCTTTCATCCTTGCCTCTCAGCCTCTCAAAGAATATCTATCACCTTCTCTTCCATCCGGCAGAAGGCGCGCACGGAGTAGGCCAGCAGAGCGAGAGTGATAACGGCTGAGATGGCTATGCCGGTCCAATTAAACTCAAGCCCGAAGAGCGAGGAACGGATGCCTTCAACCAGGCCCGCCAGCGGGTTGCACCAGTAAAGCAGCCGCCATCTTTCAGGCACGAGCCGCGACGGGTAAATGACCGGCGAGGCGAACATCCAGAGTTGCAGCAGCACCGTCAACAGCGAGCCGATGTCGCGATATCTCGCCGTCATCACCGAAGACCAGATGCCGACCCCCAACGTCAGCAACATCGCCTGCACGACCAGCAAAGGGAAGAGCAGTAGATGCCGGCCCGGATGCACGCCGTAGTAAAGCATCATCATGAAGAGCATCAAGGCCGAGACGAAGAAATCCACCAGCCGCACGCCGACGACCGCCAACGGAATAATGAGGCGCGGGAAATAAACCTTCGTGATGATGTAGCTGTTCGCAATCAGGCTCTGGCTGCTACTCTGCACGGCGTTCGAGAAGAGCAGCCACGGCAGCAGACCCGAATAGGAGAAGAGCGGATAAGGCACTCCGTCCGAAGGGACGCGCGCCAACCTGCTCATGAAGACCGTGAAGACGATTGTCGTCAGCAGCGGTTGCAGGATGACCCAGGCGGCCCCCAGCACAGTCTGCTTGTAGCGCACTTTCAGGTCGCGCCAGATGAAGAAATAGAGCAACTCACGATGCGCCCACAAATCCTTAAAGTTTGGACGGCAGCCGTCGTCGCGGCCCGTCCTAATCTTAATCAAAGGCTCTTCAGGCAGAGCGGTTGAAAGGGCGGCGCGCTCCAAAGCCGTGCCCGTCAGCCCGGAAGATGAGACCATGTTCGCTTGCTCTTTAATCATAACGCGCGCGCAGCATGCGCTTGGCCCACTGAGGGGTAATCTTAGCCAGTGGAGCAAGCGCGAAGGAAAGCAGACGCCAGATGAGATGCTTGATACGAGAGAGATAATTGGGGAGGTAAACGGGAAAGAACATGTCCATCAGGATTAAACGAGTACTGAAATAGAAGAAGATGGGCATGGCCAGCATCAATCTATAGAGCGAGATGAGCAGACTGTAGTGCCTGCGCCGCTGCGTCTCTCTTCGCAGCAGTTCGCTATAAAGCTGTTCAAAATCACTCACCGTCTTGCGCAGCGAAAACTGCTCCAGCATCAGTTTTCGACCTGACCGGCCCATCGCGCGCGCTCTCTCCGGGTCGCGCAGCAATTCGATGATGCCTCTCGCCAAATCATCTGGACTGGAAGCCTTGACCAGCACGCCAGTCTCTCCATCAAGCACGCTGTCCACCATGCCGCCGACGCGCGTCGCCACCATCGGACGCTCCATCATCAGCGCCTCTATCGTCCCGCCCAGATTCTCATTCAGGGATGCCTGCACGGCTACGTCCGCCTCGCGCAGGACGTTGTTCACGTCCGCGCGATAGCCTACGAAGATGATGCTCTCCTGAAGGTTCATGCGGCGGACAAACTCCTTCACCTCTTCCATGTAAGCTTCGCCCTGCGGACCCCAGCCCGAGCCGACCAGCAGAAACTTCGCCTTCGGAAATTCAGAGAGAATAGCGGGAGCGGCCCTAACGAGGTCTTCGTGCCCCTTCACCGCGCGCCCACGCACGTCCGCGGGAATCCAACTGTTGGAGGGCAGAGGCGGATAGAAGAAGGCGACCATGCAGATGAGCGGAGCGTCCGGGGGCAGCCCGAGTTCCACGCGAATGTTCGCGGGCGGCGTCAGAGCGGGGTCGAACTTCTCTTCGTCCACGCTGTAATGAATAAGCGAGAGGCGCTCGTCCCTGATGCCCATCGCGCGGCACAGTTGCAGGCTCTTCTCGCAAGAGGGGATGAGCGTCGTGTCCATCCAGTAGGTCGAGCGTTCTATCCATCTGGACGTGTGCGCTTCCAGATGAAACGGCCCCGCAATCATCGCCAGCCGCACGGGCACGTCCGCGAGCCAGGCCGCAGGGCGTCCCATCAGCATGGATAAAAAGATGTGGGTCTGTACCACGTCGAACCGTTCGCGGCGAAAGAGCAGCGCCAGCTTGAGTATTGCGAGCACCATGCCGACGACCCGCTGCGGCGCGCCCGAGCCGAAATCCGAAACGTGATAGGGAATCCCGGCTGCGCGCAACTTGTTCACGAGTCCGCCCTCTTGGCCGGAGACGACCGCGTGCACGTCCATGCCATGGCGGTCGCGCAGGTCGCGCAGTTGCTCGAACATCCACGGCGCGCCCTCCGTTGTGGCGACGACATGGCAGACCTTAATCTTGCGCGAAGCGTGTTTGTGGTCGCTGAAAGGCGGGCCGCCCGACTCCCCATGCTCGAATAGGTGGGACATTATATTCTCTACTGCTCTTTCGACTTCGAGTGAATTCGTCCTTGATTGAAGTCACAAGATAAGTAACACCTTAGTGCAGGAAATTCAAATTGACGCACGGCGAATTGGCAGCGCCTCGCAGGAGAACCCCCTTCATCAAGCGACGCATGTCTGTTACTCTCGGAATGGCAATTAAAGTGCGTGCTGTTGAGATAAGCTTTCCGGTTTATAAAGGAGTTTATGAAACGCGTGATCATCATCGGCGCTGGCGTGCATGGGCGCGAAGTGGCTGAGATTTTGCGCCATCAAGTGCAGGCCGTAGACGCAGCGGCGTTGCTCGGCTTCGTTGATGATGATAAGAGCCTGCACGGGACTGTGATTGACGAGGTGCCCGTCCTCGGAGACTTTTCATGGTTCGAGGGCGTGGACAGGAGCGAGGTCGCAGTCATCTGCGCCTCCGGCTTTTCGCAAGCGCGCAGGGTGATGGTCGAGCGCGCCAGCGCCATCGGACTCTCATTCGCCAACGCCATCTCGCCGCTCGTCTCTCTCTCTCCCAATGCGAAGGTCGGGCAGGGAGTCGTGATGTGTCAGAACTCGTTGGCTTGCCGCGGGAGTGTGATAGAGGACCACGCGCTCGTCAACCTCGGCGCGATAATCAGCCACGACACGCAAGTAGGCCGCTACGCGACTCTGAATCCGGGCGTTAATCTGGCTGGCAACGTTACAGTCGGAGAAGGCAGCTATCTGGGCATCGGTTGCAGCGTCATACAGGGCATCAGTATCGGACGATGGACCATCGTTGGCGCTGGCGCTGCCGTCATCAGGGACTTGCCTGACAACGTGACGGCTGTCGGCGTGCCCGCGAGAATAATCAAGGGGAATGTGTAGGGAATAGCATGAACAGTCTTCCAGCCTTACTAGGGAACAGCCCGGTCTTTGAGAATAAAGTCAGCATCGTCAAGCCTGTCCTACCGGCCTTTTCAGATATAAGTGATGAGATA
>JAIVJG010000249.1 GCA_020200155.1 Acidobacteriota bacterium
CGAGACCTGGACGAAGCACGTCCGCCCGGCTGCGGATTTCCTTGTCCGCAACGGGCCGCGTACGCCGCAGGAACGTTGGGAAGAGAAGTCCGGCTATTCACCTTCGACCATCGCGGCGGAGATCGCCGGCCTAGTCTGCGCGGCGGAGATCGCGCGGCGCAACGACGATGGGGCGTCGGCGCACATCTACCTCGCGGCGGCGGACGAGTGGGCGCGCAACGTCGAACGCTGGACGGCGACAACGACCGGCAAGTACGGCGACAAAAATTATTACCTGCGCCTGACAGATAACGACGACCCGAACGACGGCTCGCCCTTCAACGTCGGCAACGGCGGCGGCACTTTCGACGAGCGCGAAATAGTGGACGCGGGCTTTCTCGAACTGGTGCGTCTCGGCATTAAGAGTCCGGGCGATCCGCTCATCGCGAAGTCGGTCGCGGTCGTCAATCAGGTCATCAAAGTGGACACGCCGAGCGGCGAGAGCTGGTATCGCTACAATCACGACGGCTACGGCGAGATGGACGATGGCAGGCCGTGGAATTTCGACGGCAAGTACACAGGCAAGGGAAGACTCTGGGCGTTGCTGGCGGGCGAGCGCGGGCAGTATGAACTGGCACGCGGCGAGGCGGCGCAGGCTCGCCGGCGGCTCGACGCGATGATGGGCTTCGCCAATGCGGGACTGATGATTCCTGAGCAGGTCTGGGACAAGCCCGCAAGCCCGCGCGCTGATCTGCGGTTCGGCGAGGGGACAGGCTCGGCCACGCCGCTCGCATGGTCTATGGCGCAATTCATACGCCTCGCCGTCAATCTACAGGAAGGCCGCAACCTCGACACGCCCGACATCGTCTCGGCGCGCTACGTCAGGCAATCCCCGCCCGCGCGTGCCATGACGGATTTTGACGTTCCCTCGGCTGAGACATTGCTCAGCATGGAGGCCGGAAAAACTTTCACCGTGCGCGGGCGCATGCGTCCGAAGTCGCGCGCTTTCGCGCTCGCCGGCGGCGAAAGACGTGAGTTGGAAGTTGACGAGCAGGGCGCATACTCCTTCGACGTTCCGGTCGAGCGCGGCGACGCGGTGCTCGTCGTCGGCACAATCGCGCCGGGCGGTGCCACGTCTTTCGAGCGCATCGCCGTGCGCGGCCTGACGCCTGAAGAGCGACAGAAAGAAGCAGGCGCGCAGCAATCGCCGGATATGCTTGAGAAGCTCAGGAACGCTAAGAACGCGCCCCTCATCGAAGGCGAGCAGGTGACGTTCCTCTATCGCGGCATGGCGAAGCGCGTCGAGGTCGTAGGGGATTTCACAGGCTGGCGGCCCGCCGGTCTCGTCATGCGCGATGTGCCGGGCACGAGCGTTAAATACTACACGCGCACTTTCCCGAAGACGGCGCGCGCCGAATACAAACTCATCGCCGACGGCGAGTGGCTGCTCGATCCGCTCAACAGGAATCAGAACAACAACGGCGTGGGCGGCTTCAACTCAAACTTTACGATGCCCGACTACCATTCTTCCGCGCTCGCCGAACAAATGAAAGGGATACAAGGCAGGCTGGAAACGATTGAGGTTCCGAGTCGCCTGCTCGGAGGGACGCGGAAAGTTCATGTGTACCTGCCGCCTGAATACAACCGCTTTAACGAACGATATCGTGTCCTCTACGTGCAGGATGGCTCCGAGTATCTTGAGCGCGCACAGGCCGCGTCCATAGCTGACGGCATGATCGCGCAAAAGAAAATCATGCCGTTCATCATCGTCTTCGTTGACCCTGCCAATCGGATGAAAGAATATTGGGCCAACGACAGTTTCGCGGACTTCATGGCACAAGAACTCGTGCCGTTGATTGACAGTCGCTACCGCACAGATGGAGACAGGCAAGGACGCGCGCTGCTCGGCGCGAGCCTCGGCGGCGTCATCTCCGTCTGGACGGCGCTCCGCCATCCAGATATGTTCGCGCGCGTCGGCGGCCAATCTTCCGCCTTTCAGATTGACGACGAGCGCGTGGTCGCCGCGCTCTCCGCGCTCGACGACGCCGCGAGACGCCGGCATCCAATCAGATTCTACTTCGACGTGGGGCGCATGGAATCTCTGCTCGAAGTCAATCGCCGTGTGCAGGTGATGCTCGCCGCTAAAGGCTATCCGGTCACGTACAGGGAGTCGGAGTCTGGACATAACTACACAACATGGCGCGACCGTCTGGCCGATGCTTACGTGGCGCTGTGGAGTAATTGAGAAGCGTCCGGGAGATGATTACTGAAAACGGCCACCATCACTGGTGGCCGTTTTCAGTAATGAAAAAATGCCCGCTGTAGGATTTGAACCTACGACTTCACGCGTGTGAAGCGTGCGCTCTACCACTGAGCTAAGCGGGCGAGCTGAATTTCTTGAAGGTGCGGCATGCTAACAAAGCACGCGCGAGAGCGTCAAGCGAGATGAAAGTCGCAGGCACTGCATCGTTGGAGCGTGCTTGAGGGCGTCGCTTACTGGCCGTTGACGGGGTCTTGGGCAGACGCCGCCTTGTCCGGGTTATTGTGGATGGCGCTGGTGTCCGAGCCTGTATAAAAATACTGGCTGCCGGTCGAGCCGGGTTGCTGCGGGTTGGCGTTGACGCTGTAAGTCGGTGGATTAGTTCCCGACTTGGCCGTCGTCGTCAGCGTGTAAATGTAGCCGTTGTCCACGGGCGAGTCGCCGGTGAAGCGTTTGTCCATCAGGCCGGCCTGCACCAGTTGGTCGAAGTTTCCGTAGCTGGTGCGGTTCTTGAGGTTGAAATATGTGACCTGCGACGTAGAGATGGATCGTAGGTTTTGGACGGCGGCGGCCTCGTTGGCCGAGCGCACGCTGGCCTTCCACGCGGGGATGCCGACGCCGACCAGTATGCCGATGATGGCGATCACGATCATCAACTCGATAAGTGAAAAGCCGCGCTCGTGCCGGCGGTAAATATTCTTTGTGCTCATCTTCAAATCCTCACTGGCCTTGTAATACACGTCGGAAAACGCTCCGGGTTCCACAACTATACGCTTCTGCGAAGGCAGGGAAGCGTGGCGCTGGCGTTTCCGTATGAAAATTCTACTATACAGGCGCACGATAGTCACATGCGCAGCTTTCTCGAAGTGCTGCGCTTTTTGTGCGTGCGGCTACAGCCGTTAATATGTAGAATGAGCGGAAAGGCATGGGGTCTTGAATGAGACATCTACGAACGGCGGACAGGGAAGGCGTGCCCCTCGCGATGGAGGAGGCCACCGAAAAGATCGCTGGATTGCAGGCGGCCATCGAGCGCGTCATCAAGGGCAAGCCGGAGGCCGTGCGCCTCGCCCTCGTCACGCTGCTGGCGGGCGGACACCTGCTCGTCGAAGACGTGCCGGGCGTCGGGAAAACCACGCTGGCGCAGTCGCTCGCGCAGTCGCTCGACTGCACGTTCCAACGCATCCAGTTCACCTCCGACCTGCTGCCCTCGGATGTCATCGGCCTCTCCGTCTACAACGAACACGCAGGCTCTTTCGAGTTCAAGCCCGGCCCCATCTTCGCCAACGTGGTGCTCGCCGACGAGATCAACCGCACCACGCCGAAGACGCAGTCGGCGCTTCTGGAAGCGATGGCCGAGGGGCACATCACGGTCGAGGGCACGACCTACCGCCTCCGCGCGCCTTTCATGGTGCTGGCGACGCAGAACCCAATCGAGCATCACGGCACGTACCCTCTGCCCGAATCGCAGGTTGATCGCTTCATGCTTCGCCTGCGTATCGGCTACCCGTCGGTCGAGGTCGAGAAGGAAATCCTGCGCGACCGCGAGCACGGCGACCCGCTCGCAGACCTGACACCTGTGATGAGCGGCGAAGATGTGCTCGACTTGCAGCGCAACGTGGCCGCCGTCTCGGTGGACGACGCGCTTGTGGACTACCTGATGCGAATCGTCGCGGCGACGCGCGACTCGGAGATGCTCGACCTCGGCGTCTCGCCGCGCGGCACGCTCGCGCTCTTCCGCGCCGCGCAGTCGCTGGCCCTGACGGAAGGCCGCGACTATTGCTTGCCCGACGACATCAAACGTCTCATCCTCCCCGTCTTCGCGCATCGGCTCGTCGTCAACTCGCGCTTCTCCTCCTCGCTCCACCGCCGCAGCGAAGAGGCCGAAGCCGTCTTGCGCGAGATTATGAAAACCGTCAGCGTTCCCCTCTGAAGTCTGAATACTAAAAACTGACGACCGGCGACTGAAAACTGCTTTCACATGTTCTGGTGGCGATTCTTAAAAGCGCGACGCAACACGATCCTCGGTTCGCTGATTGTGTTCGGCGGCGTGTGCGCGGCTGTCGTCACGGTGCTGGCGCGGCGCGTTGGCGACTGGCAACTGGCGCGGCTCGGTGCGATTGCGTCGCTCGTCAGCGTCGTCCTGATCGTCGTCTTCGTCGTGCCGCCGCTGACGCGTTCGGCGCGTGCAGAGGCGGCGCAGCTTGACCTCCCTTTCCAGGTCACGGCGGGCGGATGGATTTTCCTGAGCGTCTACACGGTCGTCGCTTTCGCGGCGTGGAACACGGGCAACAATCTACTGTTCCTCATCTTCTCCGTGCTGACCTCGACGGCATTCGTGGCGTGGGCGGCGGCGCGCGCCGCCTTGCGCGACCTCGTCGTCTCGGCGCGCTTCCCGGATCACATCTTCGCGGGCGAGCCTGCGCCCGTCATCGTCAGTTTGCACAACACGAAGCGGCTGCTGCCTTCCTTTTCCGTTCTCGTCGAAGCGCGCAGCCGCACCGAAGGGGCTTCGCAGTGGCGCGGCTTCAGACGAACGCGGCAGCATTTCAGCAAGCGCGTGCTCGCCTATTTCATGTACGCGCCGCGCCGCGCACGCGTGGAGCAACGCGTCGAGCAGACGTTCGCGCGTCGAGGCCGGGCGCTCGTCACCGGCTTCGAGGTCTCCACGCGCTTCCCCTTCGGCTTCTTCCGACTGCGCCGACGCCTGCGCGCGCGCGACGTTGAACTCATCATCTACCCGAAGCCGGAGCGTCCCGGCGACGAACTTCACCTGCTCCCCGTTGACGCCGGGCAGATGCCTTCGGCGCGGCGCGGCGCGGGCCACGACCTGCACTCACTGCGCGACTACCAGCCGCGCGACGACATGCGCCACGTTGATTGGAAAGCGACTGCCCGCCACAGCCGCCTCATCGTCCGCGAGTTCACGGCGGAGGACGAGCGGCGCGTCCACATCGCACTCGACACGTTCGCCTGCGATGGCGAAGAGAGCGACCTCGCCGCGCGCTTCGAGCGGGGCGTGACCGAGGCGGCCTCCATCGCCACACACTTCATAGACGAGCGCGCCGAACTGCGCCTCACGCTCGGCGACGAAGAAGGGAAATACGGCATAGGCCGCGAGCACCTCTACGATTGCCTGCACCGGCTCGCGCTCGTCGCGCCGGCGCACAGCCCCGACAGCGCCCGCAGCCGGCAGGAATTCTGGCAACGCGTCGCGCCGACCGCACGCGCCGCCGGCGACAACTACGTCATCCTCCTCACCACAGCCGCGCCCGGCACAATCCCCGCCAACGTCTGGCGCAAGTCGCACGTCATTTACTTGTGAGTCGTTATTGAAGTATCACGTTGGAGTTGGCAGGCGAGGCGCGATACAGACATGAGGAATGAAACACCGTGACGGGTATGGCGCTATTGAACTCATCGAATATGACGCCCGGCGTGAGCAATATCTCCCCTATTGGATTTTGATCTAAATAAGCTCTCAGGATGGCATGGAGATTTCCCAGAACGCGTTGATGCGAAAGGCTCGGCGCACGCGACACAAAAATCTCTCCTTCAAACAGTTCATAGCGGTTTCCGTCATCAGGCATGGCATCAAGATCGGCGACCGTCAAAAGAGGCTCAATTTTAGCTGACATGGATACCTCCTCTCTCTATTCACAGCATAAAACGATAGCACGATGAGGATCGAGGAACATAACGCCGGAATTGAGCAGCTGCCCGCCCGCTACGAGCCGCCTCAAAGAAACCACACAAGATTGATGAGAAGCAAGCTGGCGGGCAGTCC
>JAIVJG010000250.1 GCA_020200155.1 Acidobacteriota bacterium
GTAATCGAGCGCGCGATCAGCCGAAGCCTTGTCGCCGAGCGCGTAAAAGGCGCTCGTGACTTGATAGAGGTCGCGCGACCAGACGAGATGATAGCCGCCCACGTTTGGCTCATTGGCGTTCGCCCCGCCGCCCCACGGCACGGAGAGCGAGGCGATCATCGCGCCGCGAAAAGTCTTGTCCTCATGCGCCTTCAGAACCATCGCGGCCATGTCGAACTGCGCTTGGTATTTAGTCTTTACACGCCGGACGGTCTTCAGGTAATCCTGCCAGCCCTTTTTATACTCCGCCTCGCAGGCGTCAAACCCTTTCTTGAGAGATGCCCGCGAGGCAGCCAGGGCATCTTCGGGCGTTTTGCCGAAGCCGAGCGCCAGCGTGTAAGGTTGGCAGCAGTATTCGCGTTCTATCGCTGGCTGCGACATTTCAGCGACCTGAACGACGTTGCCGTCCTGCGCTCGGTCAAAGGCTTTTATTTCTCGCGGGAAAGATTTGGCCGAGCTTTCCTGTAGGTGCGTGAGGCCGTCGCTCACGCCCAAGAACCCGTTTGTCATCAGGCTGAAGTTGGGGTTGGCGAGCGTGTAGCCGCCAGCCTGTGCCTTTATCCGTTCCCTCGCGATTGCTTTTTGCAGATCAAGGAAACTGTCCTGCACGACGAGCGCCGAAGACACGTCGCCATCCGAGGCTAACAGCGCATCGCCCCGCGTCCATGCTGTGTCGTGCATCCCACTGTTGTTCAGAGAGGGATCGTAGTAAACGAACACCTGGTAGTCGTTCTCGCGCCGCTTGAGATGGCCCCGGAAATAGATGCGAATCAGGATGACATTCCTCTGCGGATCAACCGTGTACTCTTTGACGATCTCATACTCGCCGCTCTTGGCAGTGTTGATTTGCGTGAACGAGAGCGAGTCCTTGTCGGCCACCACTTTAGACATGGTGTCTCTCGTCTCGGTCTCCACTGTCCCGGTCTGGCCGTGGACTATTATCAACTCCAGCTTCTGAACGTTGGCCTTATCAATCGTCGGATAGTAAACCTCTGTCAAGGCACCGCCCTGAAGCGTGAACCAAAGCTTTGATTCGAGCGTGTTCGACGTACCGACCGCCACCTTACCGGCGTTCGTCCACTGCGCGTCTTTGCCCGGCGCGCCCGGCGCGAGATTGTTGCCGGTGCTTGCCGTCTGCGCGTGCGCGGCGATCGGAGAGGTAAGCGACGCGAGTGTGAGCAGGATGGCGCGGAGCACTGTGCTTCTGGTCATTATAATTCGAGCCGTGTTGTGCAGAGGACTTTAACCGCGCCGCCTGCCGAGCATGTCGAAGCCCACCGCCGCGACCAGCACCGCGCCCTTGACGATGTACTGCGTGTAATTCTCGACGCGCAGCAGAGACATGCCGTTGTCGAGGCTTGCCATGATGAGCGCGCCGAGGCATGCGCCGAAGATCGTCCCGCGCCCGCCCATCAAACTCGTGCCGCCGATAACGCACGCTGCGATGGCGTCGAGTTCCATGTAACTGCCCGCGTCCGGCGAGGCGCTGCCCACGCGCGATGTGTGCAGCAGCGCCGCGACGCCGACCAGCAGGCCCAGCACACCGTAAGCCGACAGGATGTAGCGGCGCAGGTTGATGCCGGAGAGACGCGCCGCGTCCGGATTGCCGCCGATGGCGTAGAGATAGCGACCGAAGGTTGTGTGCTGCGTCAGGAACGCGCAGAGAAGCGCGACCGCGATAAGGACGATGACCGGGAACGGCACGCCCGCCTGTGAGTTCATCTGGTAAATGAAGATGGCGATGAGCAGCGTGGGGATCAGAATGCGCGCCGCCGTCGCGCCCAGGCCGGGAACCGTCAGACCGTGCCTGCGCCGCGCGCTGTTGCGCGACAGCGTGAGCCAGACGACGGCGGCAACCGCCAGCGCCGCCAGCGTGATTCCGATTGTGTGCGGGACGTAGTCTATGCCCAGCGACCTGAACAGCGGGAGCGTGATCGGTTTCGTCTCGCCCCCGCTCAACCCCAGTATCACGCCGCGCCACGCGAGCATGCCGCCCAGCGTGACGATGAAGGCGGGGATGTTCGCGTAAGCCACCAGCCCGCCCTGCACCGCGCCGATCAGGACGCCGATGACAATCGCCGAACCGAGCGCACCGACCAGCCCGCCGCGCGCCTGCATGATTGCGGCGACGCCGCCCGCGAGTCCGACGACGGAGCCGACAGACAGATCAATCTGTCCCGCCACGATCACCAGCAGCATCCCGCAGGCCAGCACGCCCGTCACTGACATTTGTTGAAAGAGGTTCGAGAAATTGCGCGGGCTTAAAAAGATGCTGTTCGTCTGCCAGTAAAAGAAAAGCCAGATGGCTGCGAGCGCGAACAGCATCGTGTAGGCGCGCAGAGACTCGGTCGGCAGTTTGAAGCGACCGATACGCACTTGCGCCGCGTCCGCAGAGGCGGCTGCTCCCGGCGGAGAAACGTCCACAGTTGCCGGCGGTCGTTTAATGTCAGGCTCGTTGGCTGGATGACTCATCAGAGTTCCCCAATTTCATGCAGGCGTGGACAAAATGTTGCGGCCACGAAGCTAACGTTCACGCCGCGCGTCGCGCGTGGCCCGTCGCGCAGGCCATGACGGCTTCGGGCGTCGCCTCCGCGCGCTTGAACTCGCCCATCAAGCGCCCTTCGTGCAGGACGAGGATACGGTCGGAGAGGCCGAGCACTTCCGGCAACTCCGACGAGACGAGCATGATGGCGAGACCGGCACGCGCCAGTGTGTTGACCTGCGCGTAGATTTCCTGCTTCGCGCCCACGTCTATGCCGCGCGTCGGCTCGTCAAGGAAAAGCACGCGCGGGTTCGTCAAAAGCCATTTGGCAAGCACGACCTTTTGCTGGTTGCCGCCCGAAAGAGTCCCCGCGACGGTGTAGACGGAGTTTGCCTTGACGCGCAGTTCCTTCATCGAGCGGTTGCCGGCGGCGGCCTCTGCGTCCACGTCCGTGATGAAGCGGCCCGACAGTCGCGCGAGGCCCGCGAGCGTCATGTTGTTGAGAATCGTCTGATCGAGGACGAGGCCGAAGCGTTTGCGGTCTTCCGTCACGAAGCCGATGCCATGGCTGATCGCGTCCGACGGGCGCGAGATGCGAACGGGTTTTCCCTCGACCAGTATCTCGCCCGTGACGCGCCCCGCGTGCGCGCCGAAGATGCCCATCAGAAGATCGCTCCGGCCCGCGCCCATCAGCCCTGCGATGCCGAGCACCTCTCCACGCCGCACGGCGAAGCTGACTCCATTGACGAGCAGCTTACCGCGCAAATTCGGGTCTTCAACCGTCATGTTCCGCACTTCAAACGCAACCTCGCCGCGCTCGTGGTCTGCGTCCGGAAAGATGTCGCCGACTTCCCTGCCGACCATGCGCGAGATGACGCGCGGCTCGTCCAGCGCGCTCGTCGGCTCCGTGCCCACCGTGCGCCCGTCGCGCAAGACGGTGATGCGGTCGCTCATGCGGAACACCTCGTCGAGCTTGTGCGAGATGTAGATCATGCCGACGCCGCGCTCGCGCAAGGCGCGGAGGATGCCGAAGAGGGTTTCGACTTCCGCGTCGGTGAGCGCGGCGGTCGGCTCGTCCAGAACGAGTATGCGCGCCTCCTGCGAGAGCGCCTTGGCGATTTCGACGAGTTGCTGCTGGCCGATGCCGAGTTGGCCGACGGGCGTACGCGGGTCGAGCGGGAGATGCACCTCGTCGAGCAGTTTCTGCGCGCGGCTGTAGAGTTCTTCCCAGCGTATGACTCCGAAGCGGCGCGGCTCTCTTCCGAGGAAGATGTTCTCGCCGATGCTGAGTTCCTTGATGAGCGAGAGTTCCTGAAAGATGACGGCGATCCCGGCGTGCTCCGCGTCGCGCACGCTCTGGAAGCGCCGCGCCACGCCGTCGAGCAGAATCTCGCCGCCGTACTGCGGGTGCGGGTAGACGCCGCCCAGCACTTTCATCAGCGTGGACTTGCCCGCGCCGTTCTCGCCGACGAGCGCGTGCAATTCTCCCGCGTGAAGGTCGAACGAGACGCCGTCGAGCGCGCGCACACCCGGAAACGTCTTGGTGATGTCGCGCATCTCCAGCAGAGGAGTTCGGCTCAAGGTTTCAGCCGCCATCTCACCTCACCCACGAGAAGGCGGCAAGCAGCAGGCTGAAGGCGGCGATAAACGGGCTGACTTCCGCTTTTCGTCCATTGCTTGCCGTAGCTTTCGGCCACTGATCCTTCGGCACGTGCGCGTAGACTTCTTCCAACGTGTGATAGCCGTCTTTGATGACGGTGTTCACCATGTTGTTCTTATCCACGGCTTGCGGCTCTTGCAGGATGGCGGGCACGTCTATCTTGCCGTTGTTGATTTTGTCGGGCGCGTTGACGGGTTCTTTGTGCGCGAGTTTGAGGGCGGCGTCCACGGCGCTGTAGGCGAGCGGTTTGATGGGCTTGTAGATGGTCATCGTCAGCGTGCCTTCGACGATTTTCTGGCAGGCGTCGAGTTGCGCGTCCTGCCCAGTGACGAGCACCTTGCCCGCGAGTTGCGCGCGTTCGAGCGCAGAGATCGCGCCGACCGCCGTCCCGTCGTTTGAAGCGACCACGGCGTCAATCTTATTGTTGTTCGCCGTCAATGCGTCCTCCATGTAACGGAGCGCCTCTTCCATCTTCCAGTCTTTCGCGAACGGGTTGGCGACGATCTTGATGTCGCCGCGCTCGGCGGCGGGCTTGAGAATGTTCTCCTGCCCTTTGCGTAGAAGCAACGCGTTGTTGTCCGTCGGCGCGCCGCCGATGAGGACGTAGTTGCCGTGCGGCACGTGGTCGAGCGCGTACCTGGCCTGCATCTCGCCAATCTTCTCGACCTGATGCGAGACGTAGAGATCAACGTCCGCGTTCTTGATGAGACGGTCGTAGGAAATGACAGGCACTCCCTGCCGGTGCGCGGCTTCGACGATGGAGGCCGCGATCTCTCCGTTGTGCGGCGCGACGATGAGCACGTCCACGCCCTGCGTCAGCATGTTGTCGGCCTGCTTGGTCTGCACCGCGTCGTCGCCGTTGGCGACCTGCACGTCGAGTATCGCGCCGACCTCTTTGGCGTGCTGCTCGACGAGTTGCTTGTCGCGCTGCCAGCGCTCTTCCTTGAGCGTGTCCATCGAGAACCCGATTTTGACGGGGCCGGTCTTCGCGCCGCCGCCGTTATTGCCCGCGCTCTGGTTCTGCTGCGGCCCGCTCACGCACCCGCTCAGTGAAATCAAAAGTGCGGCGACGAGTCCCGCGCCCGCGCTTAGTGTTTTCGCATGTCGCATTCGTTACGCTCCTTCTATTCTCGAAACATCGAATAACGACGCGCGCGTAAAGATTGCGCGTGTCGCTCTCCCTCGCGTGCGAAAGTTCAGGCGACTTCCGCGCGGCGCGTGCCGTCCGCCGGGCTTGTGGAGTCCGTCCTTGCTCGCCGCACATCAACAAACTACGGGCGGACACCTTTCCAATTAACCGGGATCAACTTGAAGAGACTGTTTGATCAAGCCCAAGCTTATCAAGCAAACGTGCGGATTTCCATTGAATTTTTGCGGCGCAAGTGTTATTTGTTGATGCGTCAACCATCCATCCAACAAATAGAATGGTCGAACCGAGAAGTTTTCAGCCACGCCGCATCCCCCGACCGGCTTGATAATAGACGGCAGAAACTGTTTTTCCCCTACGCCCACCCGCCTTTTCCATCTGAGATGAAGAAGGCGACGACGGGAGTTTACTCGATGTCCCACAACGGAGGTTTCATCCCATGAGGCAGTATTCCATCAATCCGGCACGCGCCTTCGCCTGCGTCTTCGCGATTCTTTTGCTGACCGCGACGGCCAGCGCACAATTCAGGGCAGGCGTGCAAGGCACCGTCACCGACCCGAACGGGGCCGTCGTTCCCGGCGCGACCGTCACGCTCGTCAATAAAGAGACGAATCGCTCGCAGGAGGTCAAAGCCAGCGACGAGGGTTTTTATCGCTTCACGTCGCTTGCGCCCGGCAGCTATGCAATCA
>JAIVJG010000251.1 GCA_020200155.1 Acidobacteriota bacterium
CTCCGGGACAGCACAGCGACCATCTCCTGACCCGGAGTTCGAGCCGGCGACTCTACGGCGATCTCCTGAAGGCGGGCGCAAAGATTTACGAGTACCAGCCCTCTATGATTCACGCTAAGACGATGGTCGTGGACGACGTGTGGAGCGTCGTCGGCTCCACCAACTTCGACAACCGCTCGTTCGGCTTGAACGACGAAGTCAATCTCGCCGCATTCGACCGCGAACTCGCCGCGCGCGTCGCCGCAGATTTCGCGCGTGACCGCGCCGAGAGCCGCGAGGTCACGTACAAAGAATGGTGCAGCCGTCCGCTCTGGGAACGCGCCTACGAACAGTTAGGATGGCTGCTCGAACGCCAGCAGTGAAGAAGGGCAAAGAGGTAAAGGGTAGAGGGTAGAGGCAATCACTTCTCCGCTGTAATCCCTTTCCCTTTACCCGTCCCCCCTTATTCCTTAAGCGATTCGGTTATGCGTATCGTGACCTATAACGTGCACAAGTGCCGGGGACTCGACAGGCGCGTCCGTCCCGCGCGCATCGCTTCGGTCTTAAAAGAGACGGAGGCCGACATCATCGCGTTGCAGGAGGTCGTCAGCGTCGAGGACTCGAAGTCGCGCGAGATGCACCAGGCGCGCTTCATCGCCGAGGAACTGGGCTTCAACTATTGCGTCGGAGAGAACCGCAAACATCAGGGCGGAGCTTACGGCAACGTCGTCTTAAGTCGCCTGCCCTTCGCGTGCGTGCGTAACCACGACATCACATGGCGCGGGCGTGAGCCGCGCGGAGCCTTGCGCGTGGACGTGAAATTTGGCGAGACGGACGGCGAGTTGCTACACGTTTTCAACGTCCACCTCGGCACGGCCTTCGTCGAGCGCCGCCGGCAGGGGCGCAAGCTGGTGAGCGACGCCGTCCTGCGCAGCGACGAACTGACGGGGCCGCGCATCGTCCTCGGCGATTTCAACGAATGGACGCACGGCCTCGCCTCGCGCCTCCTGAGCGAAGAACTCAGCAGCGCAGACGTGCGCCAACACCTCCGCCGCGCGCGGACGTACCCTGGGCCGCTCCCGCTGCTGCATCTCGATCACATCTATTACGACCCCGCGCTCGAACTCGAACGCCTCACACTACACCGCAGCCTGACGGCGCTCGTCGCCTCCGACCACCTCCCGCTCGTCGCGGACTTCCGCCCGTTAACGAAGCGCGGGCCGCAGACTCGGCATGCCCCTACAGAACGTTCGTGAGCAGCTTATTTTTATTTCTTCGCCGCGCGGTGCGGGCGTTCGGGATGGTTGTTCGAGGAAGGCTGATTCGTGCCGGTTTTCGCAGGCGAGAGATGGCTCGCCGCCGTCTCCGTGATGACGCACAGCCCGCGTATCTGCTCGCCTCTCAGCCTGCGTACCAATTCGGCGGCATCCGCATAGGGGAGTCGTGTGGCTTCGCAGCCGCGCTCGCTCATCACGGCCCAACGCTGTTCTTTGAGTTCGCTCATCAAGTAGTTTTTCCGTCGCAGGGGTTCGTTTATCTTGAAACCAAGTTTAATAGATGGCTGCGGCGAACGCCAAACGGCGACACCGCGCCGCGTCATGCGGAAAAGGTCGGACGTTTTCGCCCGCCGTGCGACGCGCGATTCCCGCGCAACCCCCGCGCGCTTGCGACCGGAACGCGCGAGGCAGTAATCTCCTTCCTTGCTCCGCAAGATTCGTCAGCCTGCGTTCAAATCATTCTTTCTGAGGGAAACAGATGAAGAGACTATTTCTGCTTCTGGCAATCGCCGTGACCGGCGCGTGCGTCTCGCAACCCGCGTCTAACACCGGAACGCCGACGCCTTCGAGCGCCGCCGGCAGCGGCGACCCGGCATTCAAGACCGCCCACGATAAATACGTGGTCGAATTTCTGCGGCGCAACCCGACCGTCAACACCTATCTCGGCGGCACGGGCCTCGACGCTTCGCTGAAAGACGTGGACGGCACATTGCGCGACTACTCGGCGGCGGCGCTCGAAGCGGAAGACCGCTGGCTCGCCGACTCGCGGAAAGCATTCGAGGCGATTGACGCCAACACGCTCTCCCCGTCGCGACGTATTGACCGCGATGTCGCGCTCGCGCAAATCAACTTCATGCTCCGCCAGCACGGGACGCGCCGCTATCAGGAACGCGCGCTCGACACCTACGCCGGCGAACCCTTCCGCGCGCTCGATTGGCAGTTGCAGGGCATGACGCAGACGGGCGCGCAATCTTACGGCACGGCGGACGAATGGACGCTCGTCGCGCGCCGCGTGCAGGCGATCCCGAAATTCCTCGCCGCCGCGCAGGAACAACTGAACGCGGGCGTCAAGTCCGGCAACACGCCCGATGCGCGGATGATTTCGCGCGACGGCTTGAAAACGTCGGAGGCCAACGCGAAGTACTTTGACGAGACGCTGCCCAAGCTGGCCGAAGAGCGCATCGCGCAGGGCGAGTCGAGCGGCCAACTGCTCTCGCAAGTCCGCGACGCCTCAAAGCAGGCCGCGAATGCTTATCGCGGCTTCAACGAGTTCGTGAAAACGACTTACTTCGATGTGAAGAACGCAGGCGTCGTTCAGCCTACGGACATCAAGCCACAATTCGCCGCCGACCACTACGCGTTGGGCGAAGAGGAGTACAACTGGGCGCTCAAAAATAATCTGCGGATGGACAAGACGGCAGCGCAGCTTTACGAAGAGGCGCAGCCGATTGTCGAAGCGACGCGCAGAGAGATGATCGAACTCGCCGGACGCATCGGCGAGAAGCGCGGGTTGAAACTGCCGGAGGACGGGCAGGCGGCGGTGCGCGCCGTCTTTGATGAACTGTCGAAAGATTACCCGAAGACGGACAACGAGATGATAGGTTGGTATCGCGACACGGCCTTCCGCGTCGTGGACTACGCGCGCAAGACAGGCATGTTCGACGTGCCCGCCGACTACAAGCTCGACGTGACGGTCACGCCGCCGCCGCTTCAGTCCTCGATTGACGGCGCGGCTTATTATCCCGCGCCGCCCTTCAAGCAGAGCGGCGTCGGTCGCTTCTACGTCTCGCCGACGGGGAACGACCCGGCGGCATTGAAGTCGAACAACCGCGCCGCGCTCGCAGACCTCGCCGCGCACGAAGGTTTTCCGGGGCACGATTGGGACTACAAAGTGATGACGCAGTTCCGCGACCAGATCGCGGCGGTGCGCTGGTTGACGCCGGGCGCGGTCGAAGACTCGTCTTCGATGTGGGAGGATTCGATGTCGTCGGAAGGCTGGGCGCTCTACGCCGAGGCTCTGATGGCCGAACCTCAGCCCGGCGCGCCCGAAGGTTTCTACACGCCCGAAGAGAGGCTTTATCAACTGCAAGGCAAACTCTACCGCGACCTGCGCGTGCGCGTGGACACCGGCCTGCACACGGGACGCCTTTCCTACAACGACGCGGTTGACCTCTTCTCCGAGGTCGTTGATTTTCTGCCGGGCAAGTGCAGCGATACGTCTGCCACGCAGTCCGACGCCAAGCGCGCCAGTTGCAAATCGGCGGAGGCCGCCATCTTCCGCTACTCGAAGTGGCCGACGCAGGCCATCACCTATCGCCTCGGCAAAGACCAGATTTACGCCCTCCGCGCAGAGGCCGCGCGCACGTTGGGCGACAAATTCTCGCCCAAAGAGTTTCACCTTCTCTACATGAAGCAGGGTTCAATCCCGGCGGCCTATTTCCGCGAAGAGTTACTGCGGGAGATTCAGAAGAATTAACACGGATGGACAGGATGAACAGGATAGAAGACAAATGCGGAATGAGAAATGATGAATGACGCATAAGAAGCAGCTTGTCTTTCATTCATCACTTCTTTTATCCTGTCTATCCTGTCCATCCGTGTAAATTTTCTCTTTTACTCGTACCTCAAACATTCAATCGGGTCGAGCCGCGATGCCTTCATCGCCGGCCAGACGCCGAAGACGAGGCCGACCGTGACGGAGACGACGAGTCCCGTCACGACCGCCCACGTCGGGATCGTCGCGGGCAGGGAGGGCACGAAGAACATGATGATCTGGCTGACACCGAACGAGAGCACGACGCCGAGGATGCCGCCGAACAAAGTCAGCGTCATCGCTTCGTAGAGAAACTGGCTGACGATGTCGCGGCGTCGCGCGCCGATGGCCTTGCGGACGCCGATCTCCTGCGTCCGCTCCGTCACAGAGACCAGCATGATGTTCATCACGCCGATGCCGCCGACGAGCAGGCCGACCGAAGAGATGGCAATCGCAATCAAGCCCACCATGCCGAAGATGCTGTCGAACTGCCCGACAAAGGCGTCCGCCGTCTTCAAGTCGAAATCGTTCTCCTTCTCGAACTTCACGTTGCGGCGATTACGCAGAATTTCCTCCGCCTGATCCGACGCGTCCGCGCGCAGGCCCGGCTTCGCCTGAACGATGAAGAGCAGGAAGTGGCGCGCGGGCGCGACCTGTAGCCCCGTGCGAAACGGGACGAGCACGGCGTTGTCTTCATCGTTCTCGCCCATGAAGGCGTTCTTGCGCTTCTCCAGCACGCCGATCACTTCCCAGATATAGCCGCCCATCTTGACCTCCGTGCCGGCGATGCCGTCGGGCCGGTCTGGAAAGAGCGCCTGCGCGGCGTTGACGCCGAGCACGATCACGTTGCGTCTGGTTTGGTCGTCCTCCTCGGTGATGAAGCGCCCCTCCTTGAGCCGCACGTTGGCGATCTGCGCGTAGTTCGATGTCACGCCCTGCGTGTTGCCGCGCCGATAGGTCTTACCGTTGTAGATGATCGTGTCGTCGAACGGCCCGCCGTTGTATCCGATGTTCGGCGCGACGAAAGCCAAATCTTCGACCGCCGGGGCCTGCGCCTTAATCGCGTAGCCGTCGTCGGGCGTCAGCACTTTGCGTGCGCGCTCGTTCTGGTCGCGTTCGCCAACCTGTATGCCTGTCGAGAGATGAAAGACGTAGATGTTATTGACGCCGTACTCCTCTACGATCTTGACGAGGCTGCCGCGCAAGCCCGTCAGCATCGCCGCGACGGTGATCGCCGTCAGAATGCCGATCACGATGCCGAGCACCGTCAACGCACTGCGAAATTTGTGCGAGCGGATGCTGTCGAGCGCCATCAAGAGAATTTCTTTGGTCAGCAGGCCGGGTAAACGAATTTTCATAAGTACTGTTGGGTAAATGGTGAATGGTGAATGGTGAATAGATAAAACCTGTTCTTTCCATTCGCCATTTACCATTCACCATTTTAATTCCTCGTCAGCGCGACAATCGGGTCGAGCCGCGAAGCTTTGTAGGCCGGGTAGATGCCGGCGACGAGGCCGATGACGCTGGAAAAGCCGATTGAGAGCACGATGTAAATCAGCGTGATCGTCATCGTCACGGGCGTCAGCGCAGAGATGAGCCACGCGATGCCCGTTGCGAGCAGCAGTCCGAGGATGCCGCCGAGCACGCACAGCAGCGCCGATTCGATCAGGAACTGCAACAGAATTTGTTTGCGACGCGCGCCCAGAGCTTTGCGGAGTCCGATCTCGAACGTCCGCTCGGTGACGGAGACGAGCATGATATTCATCACGACGATGCCGCCGACGATGAGCGAGATTAAAGTGATCGGCGTCACGACGAGCGCAATGGCTCCGGTGAACTGGTCTATCTGCCCGCTCAGTTCTTCCGTGTTGACGAGGCCGAAGTCGTCCTCCGCCGTGCCGACGAGCTTGTGGTAGTTACGCAGAGCCGTGCGCGCGTCCTCGATGGAGAGTTGGAACTGTCCCGCCGTCGCGCCCTTGCCGTGAATCTGCATATCCTGCGGGCGGCCATAGAGGCGCGCGAAAGTGGTGATCGGGATGTAGACGTGCTTGTCCACGAGATCGCCGAAGATGGGGCCGCGCCGCTCCTCGACGCCGACGACGCGCATCGGCAGGCCGCCGACTTTCAGGGTCTTGCCGATGGGGTCTTCGTCGGGGAAAAACTTGTCTTTGATGTCCGCGCCGAGCACCGTCACGAGCGCCGCGTGATTTACCTCCGAGGG
>JAIVJG010000174.1:0-18972 GCA_020200155.1 Acidobacteriota bacterium
GTCTCCGCCATGACGACAAACGGGCGAGGTGTCGTTGAAGCAAATCGCGGCGAGGGGATGGCGACTTCCTGATTGTTAATTGTGGGCGCCGCTCATCGTGATGAGCGAGATGGTCGCGCCGGTCGGGTCGCTGACGACGCTGAAGCGCCCGACATTTGGGATGTCGGTCGGCGGCACGCAAACTTTCCCGCCGAGTTCCCAGACACGCCTGACCGAATCGTCAACGTCGTCCACCGCGATGTAAGGCATCCATTGGGACGGGGCGTCGCCGCACTCCTGCCCCATTTTGTAGATGCCGCCGACCTGTTTGTCTCCGACGACGATCTCGGTGTAGACGGACGGGGCGTCATCGGCGTCGCATTCCTTCAACTGCCAGCCGAGCAGTTCGGCATAAAACTTCTTGGCCGCCTCGGCGTCTTTCGTGCCCAGTTCGTTCCAGCAAAAGCTTCCGTGTGTTGGAATGGTGTGTTGTTCACCCATCGCGTTTTTCTCCTGTTCGAGTTTTGGATAAGCTCTTTGCAGAGCGTCTGCCTTGCGAGGATTGCGAAAAGTAGAAATAAAGAAGGGTGAGTTTTTCCTAGTCGAAAAACTCACCTTTCAAACCCACCCCTTGCTCGTACTTGTAGTGCGTAGGACTTCTGTGTGTTCCCTGTTAAATTTCGGTCGGCTCTTAATGTGCGGCGAGCCATTCGCTGAATAGTTGCGCTTCGTCCATCTTCCCGCTCCAACGGGCGCGGTTCTTACCCGTGAGCGCCAGCACCATCGCCTGATGCTGACCGGCGCGGTCGCCGAGACGCTCGAAGTAGTTGTAGAGGCGGTCAATCTTCTGCACAGACTCGCGCGCCGCCTCGACGGTTTTGAACGACAGCACGTTGCGGAAAAAGCGCGAGTAGACGTTCTGCTCACGCGCCGTCGTCGTGTAGAGATCGAAATAGCCGTTAATCAGTCCGGCCCCTTGCAGCACCTGTGCGACGTAGGAAGGCCGCGCCTTCACCTGCCGCACGATGTCCGCGATGTCGGTCGCGCCCGCCCTGTAAAGAGAAAGAATCCGCTCTTTCTTCGAGCGATGCTCGGCGAGTTCGTCCGTCGTCGCCTCGTCGCGCGTGATCGTTTCGACCGTCGCGTTGCGCGGCTCGTCGGCGTACTCCAACTCGAACGAAAGCGTCCGCGAGTTTTCCTGAATCAATTCTTCTGTCGTCATTTCTCACCCCCCTGAGCGTTTGTGAAGACGCCCTCGCCCTTTTGCCTGAAACCGAAACGCCTTGCTCGGACGTTTCCGGCTTCGAGCCAGCGCGTCTTCACACGCTCCCCGGACAATTCTTAGCTGGCGCGCCGCATCTCGCCCGCGAGCGGGTCGCGCGGGAAGTCGCCGGCCTGCGGGCCTGCGCCCGTGCTCTCGATCACGTCGGACTCGCGCTGGTAGAGGTCGCGCGCGATGCCGAACTTGATGGCGGCGCGCTTCAAGCCGTCGTGCTCGGCCTTCTTGATGCCGGTCTCGTTGTCGGCGGTTCCCGTGCCGACGCCTTCGCGCGTCACGCCATCAATCGTGATCGCGCAGGTGACGGCCACCATGTCGCCGATCTGGACGATGCCGCGCACGGAGTGCGACCAGGTCGGCGCGACGCGGTCGAGCAGGTCGGCGACCGTATGCCACTCGACGTACTCGACCATGTGCTTGTTGCCGTTGCGATCCGTCCAGCCCTCGCGCGTCTTGACGAGCTTGGGGTCAACGGGCTGGCGCAGCACGCGCAGCGTGTTGGTGAAAGCGAGCGGCACGACGGGCGCGCTCGTCTGCGCGGCGTACTCGTCAGCCGTGATGAAATCCTGTCCGTTGTCGGTTTCACGGACGTGTGCGGTTGCTTGCTTCTGATTCATTTCATGCTCCTCTTCGTGTGTGTGTTCCGCGAGCGAACGCTGTGGAGCCACTTCGTCAGACGCTTCCTGCGCCTCTGTCGAATGTGTCTCCGGCTGCTCGTTCTGCTCCCGTGCGAAGCGCGGCGTCTTGCGCGGGGCGACCCTTTGAAATGTCGTCCCCGTTACAGCCTCGTCGTGCTTCTCGGATGCGTCTGTCTGTTTCGTGTTGGGCGTCTCAGTGGCAACGCTCGTCTGTTGTGCCGCGACCGTCTCCGTCGCGGGCTTCGTCGTCGGCTGTTTCGTGACAGCCTCGGAACTCTTGTTCAAAAGCGAGTGCTTGACGGCGAGGATGTGCTCGCAGCGGAAATTCGCTTCCGTCGCCGACTGCTCCTCGAACTCAAGGCAGGAGCAGCGCACCTTGCCCGACTCGTCGCGCCACACTTCGTAGCTCGAACGACGCCCGCGCAAAGAAGGGGTCGTGACGCGGAAGCGGTCGCCTTCGCGGTTCACGAGGCCCATCGCGGCGATACCCTGCGCGCGCTTGTCGCGCATCATCGTTTTCTTGTCGAGAACTGCTGCCATTGCCTTTTTACCTCCGTCAAACTCTGAAAAAATCCCTGTTAAGCCGCGCGCTCGGCGGGCATCTCCGTGATCGTCTCCACAGCCCTCGACTGTTGCTGAACCTGTGCCGCGCGCTCCTGCAAGCGCCGCTCAAGGTCAATGATGCGTGCTTCCAACTCGTCCACGCGCCGGCCCTGCCGGTAGACCGTCTTGAACAGGCTGTCGAATGTCTCCCAGATGTGCTCCGTAGTCACGCTTTCGGCTCCCTTCTGTCTCAGATACGGCCTGCTGAAAGCCGCTCTGTTTCATACGTGAAACAGTGTACCATGGGTTTCATTTTGTTGCAAGCATAAAACAAAGTCTTGCATCTGGGATTTTCCTGTGCTATGTTCTGGGTCGAACCGGGTGGCGCACCAGTCCGCCCGTGGGCGTGGAAAGCGCCCCGAAGGAGGCCGAAAAGATGACAGATACAACAAAAAGCTTTGTAAATACGGTAGAATTGGGGCGGGCAATCCGCCGCAAGCGCGAAGAGTTGAGCCTGAGCCTGCGCGATGTCGCGGACGAAACAAGCGTCTCGGCCTCGACGCTCTCGCGCATTGAGAACGGCACGGGCAAGCCCGACGCGGACAACATCGCGCGTCTCATGAACTGGCTCGACATGCCCATGGAGCGCGTTATGGGCGCGCACCGCGAAGACGGCGACGACTCGGCGAAGGCTGTCGTCTACTTCCCGCACGAAGCCACGCCCGACATCGTTGAAGCGCACCTGCGCGCCGACCGCAATCTCTCGCCGGAGACGGCCAAAGCCCTCTCCGAACTCTTCCGCGTCGCCTACACGCAGTTCAGCGTGCCCGGCTCGGACACGCGCGGGCGCAATAAGCGGAAGTAAGAACTACGAACAGCTCTTGAGTTTATGGGGCGCTCTACCTTGTAAGGTAGAGCGCCTCTTTCTTTGAAGAAGCTTGTTCGCTGGAATACCTATGTATAACTAAGTGGGTAGAAGTTCCCATTGAAATTGGCACAATTTACTGCATGTATTTCAGCAATGCGAAGCCGGCTGGTACAATCAAACGCGTGGACACTGAAAAGCTGCCGCCGACATTTAAGGGACGACAGTATGAGATACGCGCGCTGGGCTTGCGCGATTTCGCGGGACTGCGCCGCGACGACGAGCCGCTCGATCCTTTTTCGCTTGCGCAGTTCGCCAAGTTGATGGTGATTAGCTTTGAGCAGATCGAGGGGCTGTCCGAGGAGACGCGTGAGCACTTGCTCGGAATCGGGGCGAACGCCTGGTCGGGCGGGACTTGCTCGCGACCGTTGCCGAACGGGTGGCGTCTGGTGATCCTCAATCCGAAGCACGGCACCGCGCGCAACAACGCGACATTGATGGAAGAAGTCTGCCACGTCTTCCTCGGCCACAAGGCTAACCGCCTGTCCATCGTCGCGCAGAACAAGCAGGGAAAGACCGTCGCGCGCGATTATAACGAGGCGGACGAAGAGGCGGCCTACGCGGTCGGCGCGGCGGCTCTCGTGCCTTACGCGGGACTCAAGCGTCTGGTGCGTCGCGGCCTGACTTCGATTGAGATGTCGCGCCACTTCAACGTGAGCCGCGAGTTGGTCGAGTATCGCATGAAAGTCTCGCGACTGTGGGCGGATTACCGCGAGCGGCATCCGGAAGAGGACGAGGCGCGTGCGCTTCGTCGCCGGACTTTCGGCAACGCCGCCGCCAGCGCGGGCAACAACGGCAATGCCGCATGACGAGCACTCAGGCGAGGGCGACGACAGCCGGCGCGAGCGCCGTGCGAATTCGTCGCCGGAAAGCCTGCGACGCCTGCGCGACCGCGTCAAGCAACACATAGACTACCGCTCCTTCTACCTGCGCTATTGCCACGAAGCACGACAGTCCGGCACGCGCCTGCAATCCCTCTGCCCTATTCCTTCTCACGCGCACAGCGGCACGGGCCATCCGAGCCTCTCGATTGATCTGCAACAGGGTCTCTTCAACTGCTTCTCTCGTGGCGAGGGCGGCGACGCGATCACGTTTTATGAATTGATGCACGGCGTCTCGTTCGGCCAGGCGGTGCTGGAACTATCGCGCGAACTCGGCATCACGGCGGGGCAAAAGTCGGAACGGCCTTCGCTGGCGCAACGCGCCGCGCCCGACGCGGAAGCGGCGGAGGCGGAGAGTTTCGAGCCGCTCGACGCGGAGCGGATGCGCGCCGCGTGCGAGAGATTCCTGAAGGTCTGTCGCGCGGAGGATCAGTTGGAGGGCATCAACTATCTCGCGCGCAGGGGGATTGACTCCGCGACCGTCAGGCGCGCCGGTGTAACTTACTTCCCGCGCCGCGCATACAGGCGCGTGATGCGGCGGATGCTCGACCACTTCGCGACCGAAGAGTTGCAGCGCGGCGGCCTCTTCAACCGCAAGGCGCACCTGACGTTTTATCACCACCGCCTGCTGTTCCCGTTTCTCGTCGAAGGCCGCGCGCGTTATCTTCAGGCGCGCACGACCGCTGCGGGCGTCGAACCTCGCTGGCACAACATGCGCGGCGGCGTGCCCTCGCTCTACAACGTGGACGCGCTCGCGTCAGCGCCGAGCGGTTCGGTGGTTTACCTCGTCGAAGGTTTTACGGACACGCTGACGCTCGTGACTCACGGCTTCACTGCGGTCGGCCTCGTCGGCGCGGGCGGGCTGAAGGAAGACTGGCTCGCGCCGCTCGGCAGGTTCAGCGTCGTCGCCGCGCTCGACCCGGACGACGCAGGGCGTCGCGCCGCCGCGCGCTACAAAGAGATGTTCGCGCGTCGCGGCATGAAGCTTTCGAGCATCAGCCTGGCGACCGATGTCAACGACTTCTTCCGCCAACGTCCTTCGGCGTCGCTCGAATTTCAACTACTGACGGAAACAGCCCTGGAAATGACAAATGCCGAGTGATGAATGATGGATGAAAGACAGGCGCTTTAGCATTTCATCCATCATTCCGCATTCGTCATTCATCATTCTTACCTTATAATCTTTCGCGTATGGCCGATCACGTCAGAGAGACGCACGTACCGACGGCGGGATTGACCGTCGTGGACAAGCTGCGCCTGCTGCTGGACATTACGAAGAAGATCAGCCGTTCTCTCAACCTCGACGAGGTGCTGGCGCTCGTGATGGACACGCTCGACTCGCTCCTGCCTTATGACGCGGCGGGCATCTATCTCATCAAGCGCGACACGCGCGGGACGGTGGTGGGCGTGGAGGATGGCGCGCCGATGACGTTTCATGCAGAGGCCGTGCGCGGCTATGGTATCGAAGAATTGATGGAATTGAACCTCAAGGCGGGCGAGGGGATTATCAGCTACGTCGTCAAGACGGGCGAGTCCGTCATCGTGCCGGACGTGCGCCACGACTCGCGGTATTTCAACGCGCGCAAGGCGACTCGCTCCGAAATGGTTGCGCCCATCATCTCGAACGACGAAGTGATCGGCGTCTTCGACCTCGAAAGCGACAAGCTCAATGCCTACAGGGAGGACGACCGCGAGGTCTTGATGATGCTCGCTTCGCAGGTGGCGATTATCATTGAGAAGGCGATGCTGCACGCGCAACTCGTCGAGAAGAAACGCCTCGAAGCGCAGCTTGAAGTCGCGCGCCACGTGCAGCTTTCTCTGCTCCCGGCGCGCGACCCCGTGCTCGAAGGCTTCGACATCAGCGCCTACAACTTCTCGACCGAAGAGGTGTCGGGCGACTACTACGATTTCGTCAAGGTCTACGAAGACCAGCTCGGCGTCGTCATTGCCGACGTGTCGGGGAAGGGCATTCCGGCGTCTTTGCTGATGGCCTTCCTGCGCGCCTCCCTGCGCGCCGCGATTCACATCGGGTACGCGCCGCACGTCGCGATGTCGAAAGTCAACCAGTTGCTCAAGGAGTCCATCGAGCCGCACCAGTTCGTGACGGCCTTCTACGGGATGCTGGACGCGACGAATCGCACGCTTGCCTACGTTAACGCCGGGCACAACCCCCCGCTTTTGATGGACGCGGGCGGGAACTCGCGCTTCATTGAGCGCGGCGCGCAGCCGCTCGGCATGTTCGTCGAGACGCGCTACTACGAGTATTATCTGCCGATTGAGTCCGAGCAGATTCTACTGCTCTACACGGACGGCGCGACGGAGGCTTGCAGTCTCGCCGGAGAGGAATACGGGGGCGACCGTCTGGCGCGCGCCGTCCTCGCCGCGCGCGACAAGACCGCCCGGCAGATGATTGATTTCATCTACAGCGACATCCTCGAATGGACGGGCGGGCGCGGCGCGGACGACGACGTTACTTTCGTCGTCATCAAAGCACTCTAAAGAAGACAAAAGTCAAAAGGCAAAAGGCAAAAGGCAAAAGTGAAGAAATCTTCCTCACCTTTGCCTTTTGACTTTTGCCTTGCTTCAGTGCGCCGTTGGCGAGCAATGCGCGTGATCACCGCCGGGCGCAATCGGCGCGCGATACTTGCCGTAGTTGAATTCCGCGTCGAATTCCGCTTCGCCGTCCGAAAGCGCCACCACGTCGAAGCCGTAAGCGTCGAAATAAGCCGCCAGGTCGTCCGCCGAGCGGAGAAAGATTACGGGCGTGTAGCCTGCTTCAGCGCGTATTTCCAGCAGGCGCTCGACCACTTCCAGCGGGGCAAAAACTCTGACAGGGTCTCTGTATGTTGCCATCTCGAAAGCGCCTCCTTCCAGTCGTTCGCGAGAGCGGCATTTCCGCGAATGCCCGCGCCGCCCCGCGCCTTACTCCACTCTGATGTACGAAATGTGAGACTCGGTTGTTTGCGTTCAGTGTGTATTTTCGGTTACAACATTAAAGGAAGCCATGCCGCCTCGCCGGTGCGACGGCGGCGAGCCAACATGATAGACGCACGCGCCTTACGGCGTTTCATCCCGACACCTTACGTCAAGTCGCGACGCCGGCGTCAACAAATCCAAACCGGAACACTTTTCGATGAGCACACCGCACATGCCGACAGCACCCGCCCCGCCGGGCACGCCGCCCGCCATGAACTTCATCAGCGTGCTGCAACGCATGCTTGCCGTCTCGGACAAGGTCAGCGACCTGATCTTTTCGCCGGGCCGCCCGCCGCAGGTCGAACTCGTCGGCCAGTTGCAGGGTGTCGCCATCCCCGGCCTCGACAAACTGCTCCCCACGCACACGGCCTCGATTGCCAAACTCATTATCGGCGGCCACGAGGCCGCCACCGAGACGCTGGAGAAATACGGCTCCGCCGACGTTTCTTTCAGCGCGCCGGGACTCGCGCGATTCCGCGTCAACATTTTCATGCAGCGCGGCACACACGCCATCGTGATGCGCGTCATCCCTGCGCGCCCGCCGCAGTGGAGTGATTTCAATCTGCCCGACGTACTCAAGGACATCGTCGGCCTGAAAAACGGACTCGTCCTCGTGACGGGGCCGACCGGCAGCGGCAAGTCAACGACGCTCGCCGCCGTCATTGACCTCATCAACGAAACAAACTGCTATCACATCGTCACCATCGAAGACCCCATCGAGTTCCTACACACGCACAAGAACTCAACTATTCACCAGCGCGAGCTTCATTCGGACACGCCGAGCTTCGCTCTCGCACTGCGCGCCGCGCTCCGGCAGGCCCCGAAGGTGATTCTCGTCGGCGAGATGCGCGACCGCGAGACGATTGAAGTCGCGCTCGAAGCGGCGGAGACAGGCCACCTCGTGCTCTCGACGCTCCACACGATTGACGCCTCGAAGACCATTGACCGCATCCTCGGCGTCTTCCCGAAAAACGAGGAGCAGGCGATTCGCACGCGCCTCGCACAGACGTTCCGCTTCATCGTCTCGCAGCGCCTGCTGCCGCGCGCCGACGGGAGCGGACGCATCGCGGCCATCGAGATTCTCAAGTCAACCGCACGCACGCGCGACTACATGGAGCGCGGCGAGTCGGATGGCCGCAGCCTGACCGACGCGATGAATCAGGGCGAACTCGAAGGCATGCAGACCTTCGACGGCGTCATCGAAAAGATGATTCGCGAGGGCGGCGTGCGTAAAGATGAAGCACTCGCCTACTCGACTAACCCCGGCAACCTCCTCCTCCGCCTGACAGACATGGGCGGCACTCCGCCACCCGCGACGCCGGACAATAAGCCCAAGTCGGACGGTTCGATGCTCGACATGATCGAGTAGCCGGGGACACACGCAAGCTTTCAGTCCACGCATGCCGGGAGCAACTTGACGTAGATTCTTATTAGTCTTCACGGCAACCGTCCTGCTAACGTACCGGCATCCAACGGGCGTGTCTGTGATGAGGCAAACCAAAAAGAAAAACGCGCGGCTGAAGCGTTGCGCCGCTCCGGTTCGGTTCCTGCTGGCCTTCGCGCTGTTGACCGTTACTGTGCCCGGCGCGGCCCTTCAGAAATCCGGCGTCGAATCCGGCTCGCTCAACCTCGCCCTGCCAGCCGGCGGAGAGGTGCGTGTCGAAAACCGGCGCGGCGATATCGAGGTCGAGGTCTGGGACGAAAACTACCTGACAGTCGCCACCGTCACGCAAGGATCGAAGTCTTCGCCACGCCGTAGGTCACCCGTCCAGATTGAAAAGTCGGACAGCATGCTCGTCATCAACGTCGCGCGCGTCGCCGCCGGTGCGACCACTTCGCGCGTTGATTTAAAACTCCGCGTCCCCTTGCAGGCGCGTCTCAAATTGACGGCTTCATCCGGCGAGATCAACGTGTCCGGCGTGCCGTCGAGCCTCGCCGCGCAGACGATTTCCGGCGACATGAGTTTGAGCATTCCCGCATCGCCGGATGCCGACATCACCGCGCAATCATTGAACGGAACAATCACGCTCGGAGACGGCGTTGACGCGCAGCAGGCCGCCGGACGCACGCAGCGCGGAAAATTTCAGACGCGATGGGGCGCGGCCAGCCGCGTTGTCAATCTCTTCTCCGGGCGTGGCCGCATCAGCCTCTCGACGCTTCAGGCGACTGCCGGGCGCGATGCTCCGACGGAAGAAACGCGCAGGCAGCCCGCGCCCGCAAGAGACACGGAAGCCGCCGCGCCGTCGCGCGCTTCTTCCTCGCCCCGGCCTGCGGAGACGCCGCAGGAGGTTGACGAGGATGAAGTGGTGCGCGTTGACTCTGATCTCGTGACGCTCAACGTGAGCGTGATTGACCGCGCGAGCGGTCGCGGCCTGAAGGGCCTGACGCGCGACGATTTCAAGCTCTTCGAGGACAACGACGAACAGCAGATCGCGAACTTTGAATCGGCGAACGCGCCGTTCGACCTCCTCTTGCTGATTGACCTCTCCGGCTCGACGGCGGCCAAGCGTGTCACTGACCTGCTGCGCGCCTCGGCACTGCGCTTCATCGCCGCCGCGCGCCCGCAAGACCGCATCGCCGTCCTGACCTTCGCCAGCGCGACCAACGTCGTCTCTCCGCTCACCACCGACCGCCAGTCCCTGCGCGCGGCCATCAACGCGATGGAGCCGCCGAAGGGCGACACCAAACTTTACGACGCTCTCGCACAGGCGACCGAATATCTCGACAAGAACGACCGTGGCATGCGCCGCCGCGCCGTCATCCTGATGAGCGACGGGCTGGACTCGACGCTGCCGAACGTCACGGGCGTCGGCTCGACCGTCTCTTACGACGAACTTCGCAATCGTGTGCAGGAGTTCGACGGCGTGCTCTACACGATCTGGACGAGCACGGAGTACGAAGCGTTCAGCCCGGAAGACATTCAGCCGGAGACCTTCGACCTCGCGCACGACCGTATGAAAGAGTTGGCCGAAGCAGGCGGCGGCGTCTTCTACAATGTGGAAAAACTGGAAGACCTCGCGGGCGCATACGAGCGCGTAATCGCCGACCTCGGCACGGTCTACAGCCTCTCGTACCGCCCTGCAAACAAACAGCGCGACGGTCGCTGGCGCGCCATACACGTCCGCCTCCCGCTCCACCCTAACGCCGTCGCGCGCGGCAAACGCGGCTACTTTGCGAAATAAATTTCGCGAAGAGAATGAAAAGGAAGCTGTCTCGGAGTTTGAGTTCGGCGCATGGGTTGAATGACCTTGCTTTGTTAGACTCTCAACGAGTAGCCGGATACCTGATCAGAAAGCCGGGAAGTTTCCCGCTTCTCACCCTTCATCCCTCCGCCTCGCTTTTCGCGGCATCGTCTCGCCACGTTTCCGCGTCTAAGCTTCGTGATGCGAACCAGGGTCAGACTTTTAAGCCGTCATCTTCTCATCGTTGTAGTCCTCGCTTCGCTCGTCGCGGCGTGCGGGAAAAAGCCTGCGGGCAGCCGGAGCGTTGCGGCGGCGGTGTCCGTGCCAATCGCGCCGCGCAGGAGTCTGCCGCCGCTGCCGTCGCGTGCGCTCACGCCTCGCCTGCAAGCCTTGCGCGCCAGAGCGATGGAGGCGGCGGCGCGGACGCGCGGCCTCGAATGGCAAAGCGATGTCGGGATGACGGAGTTGTCGGGCTGGGAGTACGGCACGCGCACGAAAGAGATCGCGGACGTGCTCGGCACAGACGACCTCAAGGGGATGAGCGAGCTTGCCATCGCGGGCGGCATACTGCCGGAAGGCACAGACCTCGCGTCGCTGGCCGTGACGTTCACGGCGGCGACGGCGGGCGCGACCTACTCGCCGCTCGACAAGCAGGTGCTGCTGCTCACTGAAGGCGCGAAGGGCGGCGCGCACGGCGACGGCTCGCTGCTCACGCACGAGTTCACGCACGCGCTACAGGATCAGCACTTCGACCTGCTCAGGATGCTGCTCGTCCGCCCGTTCAACTTCGACCGCACAGAGGCCGACTTCGCGCTCATCGAAGGCGACGCGATGAACGTCCAGCGCCGCACGGAGGCCGGTGACGCATGGGCGCGGCGCTCGCTCGAAGACATCTGGCGGCAGGAGGACGAGCGCTTCGAGCCGTACCGCAAACAGATCGGCGCGCTTTTCCCGCCGCTCCTGACCGAGACATTCATCTTCCGCTATCGCGACGGCGCGCGATTCGTCGAGGCGATGCGCCGCAACCGTCCGGCGGTCAGCGCGGACGAACTGTTCCGACGCCCGCCGCAGTCGAGCGAGCAAGTGCTACACCCGGAAAAATATCTCTCGAACGAAGCGCCGCGCGAAGTTGACGCGAACGAGGCGGGTTTTGCGAGTGAGGGCTGGCGTGCGTCGGCCTCGACGCCGCTCGGCGAGATAGGCGTGCGCGGGCTGTTAATGGCGGGCGTCCCCGTCGCGGAGTCGAGGCGCGCGGCTTCGGGCTGGGGCGGCGACCGCGCTTACGTCTTCGAGCAAACGGGACACGCGCCACTCTTTCTCTGGAAGACGGCGTGGGATCGCGACGAAGACGCGCAGGAATTCTTCCGCGCCTACCGCGCTCTGCAACGCAGCCGTGGCGCGACCGAAGCCGGCAACACATCGGGGACGGAGCAGCACTGGCGCGAGGGCGCATTGCTCACGCTCGTCAGGATTGAGCGAGACACGGTGATCGTCATACGCGGGGCCGAGGCGGATGCCTTTCCCGCGCTCGACATCGCCTCACAGCGTCAGGACTGATTTTCTTAGCGCCTGTGCGTGAGATAAATTTCGCGCGCGGGCGTTAAAGGCGTTGCACGGCACGCTCCGCCCTGTTTGCGCCGTCGTCTCTTGCCAGCCTTGCCGCTGGCGATTATTGAGAGTATTCTTTCACTACAAACGCAGACGTTTGTTCCCGCACACACACAGCCGGAGAGCATTACCAAAAACGGAGAGCCTTATGAGAATCGCCTTCAAAAACATCGCACGCAGCCTTTTCGTCCTGTCGTTCGTCGTCTTCTGCGCGACGAGCGCGGCGCTCGGCCAGAACAGGGAAAATCATCTCATCTCCGCACGCGCGGGCGGCGTCAATTACGTCTCCGGCGATGTCAGGTTCAGGCACGAGGGCGAGACTAGCTGGCAGCGCCTCTCGTCGCGGCACAATCTTGAGAGCGGGGACGTGGTGAGAACCGGCGCGGGGCAAGTCGAAGTGCTCCTCAACCCAGGCTCTTACGTCCGCATGGCCGACAATTCCGAGTTCGAGATGACGGACACGTCGCTTGACAGCCTGCGTCTCAAGCTCAGACGCGGCAGCGCGTTGATCGAAGCCACGGGCTACGACAAGAGCGAAGTCGAGATCGCGGTCGAGACGCCGCAGACGCAGGCGAAGATTATCAGGAGCGGCATCTACCGCATCAACGTGCTGCCCTCGAACGTCACGGAGGTCGCCGTCCGCAAGGGGCGTGCGCTGGTCGGCGCGCAGGCACTGCTCGTCAAGGGCGGCAAAGTGGCTCGCGTGAGCGGCGTCGTCGAAGTGGCGAAATTGGAGAAGACGAAAGACGCGCTCGACATCTGGAGCAAGGAGCGCGCGAATAATCTGGCCGAAGCCAACCAGCAACTCGCGCGCCGCAACAATCGAAGCAGTCTCAACTCGATGCTGGCCGGCATGAGCTTTGGCAATCAGGCGTTCCGGCAAAGCTCCGGCCTCTGGGTGTTCTCGTCTTTTTCGGGCTGCTACACCTTCCTGCCGTTCTATCCCGGCTGGAATTCCCCTTACGGCAGCGGTTACTACAGCACCCTCGGCTTCTACACGCATCCGGGTTACGGCGGCGTCAGGCCAGTCATCTACACCAACCCCGGCTATTCGGGTGGCGGCGTGTCGCCGAGCGGCAATCCGAATCCGTCAACGGGCGGAGGCAATTCCGGTGCGGTCGCGCCCGCGCGCGAACCTCGCGAACCGCGCGAGATGCCGGGCCGGGAAGACATTCCGACGAAGATGGGCGCGGATAATCGTGAAGTTCCTCCGCTCCGCGACTAATCGAGGTTCGAGTCGCCGCATATGGACTTAGAGGGGTCAAAGATTCCCCGCACGCTTTCAGTTTCAACTGCCCCGCCGCCGATTAACTTCGGGCCGGCGGGGCAATTTCGTTGGCGACGATGAGGGCCGAGTGCGTCACGGCGGCGACGCCGTTGCCGGGGAAAGTCGTGTCGCCGGCGATGTAAAGGTTCGAGAGTGAGGTGCGGTGCGTTGGCGAGTTCGCGCCGAACACGTCGAGCGTTTGCCCGATGCCTCCAACCATCCCCAGCCTGCGGCGCGTCTGTTCATAGAAGGTGCGCGGCGTGGCCGTCTCGATCACCTCGACGCCCGCGCCGAGTTCCGGCATCGCCGCGTGGATGCGCGCCCAGCAGGATTCGAGCTTGGCCTGATCCTGTTCTTCGTGCGCGCTCTCGTCCTCGTGAAAAGTGAACCACTGCCCGGCCTCCGTGAAAGTCGAGATCGTCACGGCGCGCTTTCCTTGAGGCCCGCGCGCGTCCCACACATGCGCGGCGCTGAACATGAATTGCGAATGTTCGGGATCGAACGGCTGTCCCTCCTGCCAGTCCGTGAGCGCCAGAATCTGCTCCGACGGCAGACGCCCCGCCGCCTCATCGTCCATGCCCAGATAAAGTTGGTACGCGCCCCACCCGCGCAAATTCTTCAGCCGCGCACGCACCTCCGCAGGCGTGCGGTTCAGCCCGACGAGCTTTCCGTAAGTGTCCCAGACCGTCAGATTGCTGACGACGGCGCGGCGCGCCCCTATGAATTCGCCGCTCAGGAGATCAACGCCGGTCGCGCGCCCGCCCGAATCGTAAGCGAGTCGCAGCACGGGCGTGTCGAAGCGAATCGTGCCGCCGCTTCGCCTGATTGATTCGACCAGCGCCTCGACGAGAGCCGAAGCGCCGCCGCGCATGGCGTACATTCCTCGCAGCGGCAGCGTGAGCGCGATTGCCGCGTAAGGGTACGCGCAACTCTCGCTCGGACATTGCGCGAAGATTTGCAGTTGTACGTCAACGAAGCGGCGAAAGCGCGTCGAAGCGCCGGAGAGATGCTGAGCCGCCGTTTGATTCATGCACGCGAGGATGCGCGACGACAGGCGCGGCTCAGAGGCGATGAGCTTCACGCGCTGAAGTTTTGACGCGGTGGCGAGCGCGGGCACGCGCCGTGCGGTACGTCGGATGGCATCCGCGATGGGCGCGAGTTCACGATAAAAACGAATCGCGGCATCCGCGCATTCGGGAAAGGCTGCGCGCAAAGCTTCTTCAAATTCCTCCACGCCGCCGCCGACGCGCACGTCCGTCCCGTCCGGGAGCCGCATCACGTAGGCGTGCTCAAGCTCACGCACTTCGGGAGCCGCGACGGGAAGCTCCGCGAAGATGCGCTCGTGAATTTCACCCGGCTGCCATGCGGCGTACAGCCCCGCGCCCGTCTCGAAGCGATAGCCGGAATGCTCGAACGTGGCGGCGCAGCCCCCCGCGCGAGACTCTCTCTCAAGCAGGCACACACCCAAACCCCGCGCGGCGAGCAGCGCGGCGGCGGTCAAACCGCCGATGCCTCCGCCGACGACCACGATGTCGTAATTCATCTTGTCAGTAAGTTAGTTGGAAGAGGCGCGCGAACGCGTAGACGAGGAGCGCGCCCTGCCCTTCGTCCGGGTAATAACGCTTGAGTACTGGTTCGAGGACAATCGTGAAAGACTGTATGCCGTTGAAGATCAGGTGAATGATGAAACACGGCAGCAGCTTTCTCGTGTACGCGCGGACGACGGTGAGGACGAGGCTGAGAATGCCGATGGTGGCAATGACGCCGATGTTAGGCCAGTACTGCGGGACGTGTATGAGCGCGAACAGGGACAACACGATTACGACTGACCACGCCGCGCCGATAGCCCTGCGTAAAGCCGAATAGAGCAGCCCGCGATAGACTATCTCTTCGACCAGCGGGGCGGTCGCCGTCGCGAGAAAGGCCGTGGTGAAGGCTGTCGCTCTGGAACTGTTGATGATCTTTTCGAGCTGCGTCTCCGCGCCGCCGAAGAAATGTATGAGCACCAGCCCGACACCGAGCAGCCCGACCGCGAGGGCCGTACATCTCCAGAAAGTGAATCCGCGATCCCACTGCCATCCGAGCGTCCCCAGAAACGGGTGCTTGCCGAACCGCGTGACCATCGCCCACGCCGCCGCGAGCGTCAGCAGGTGCGCGGGGATGATGGAAATGATCTGTAGAAAAATGGCCGTCTTATCAGTTGTGACGAACTCAGGGAGAGTGTCGAGGCCGATGTGCTTCTGCTGTAGATACGGGGCGAGAAAAATAAGCGGCGTGGCGATAATCAACGCCACGCTGAAAACCCAGATTGCCGCCGCGCCGAGAACCGACCACGGCGGGTTGTCCGCGTCAATCGTCTGCGGCTCAGTAGTAGTCGTCGCGAAGTCTGCGTATGAAGGGCTTGGCAGCGGCTCAAGAGGGGTGCTCACGTTCAGCAGTGTAAGAGACTCCGAAAGAAGGGTCAACTATAGCGACCAGCGTGCGACTCGCTGTCAGTGCTACCTGCCAGTCGCGGGGCGGCGAGCAGCAGCCCGATAATTGTCTTGGCGTCCTCGATCTCGCCGGATGCGATCATCTCAAGCGCGCGTGCGAGCGGCAGGCGCACGACCTCGATGATTTCGTCCTCTTCATGGCGCTGTGCGGTTTCGGTCAGGCCGGTGGCGAGAAAGACCCAAAGCCTCTCCGAGCAGAAGCCGGGCGTGGTGTAGAACTCGGAGAGTTGTTCCATGCGTCCGGCGACGACTCCGAGTTCCTCTTCGAGTTCGCGCGCGGCGGAGACTTCCGGGCGCTCGCCGACTTCGAGTTTGCCGGCGGGCAGTTCCAGCACGTAACGCGCGGGCGGGTGCCGGTACTGGCGAACGAGCGCGACCGTGCCGTCGTCGAAACAGGCGACGATGCCCGCGCCGCCCGGATGGCGCACGACATCGCGCGTATAAGTCTTCTCGCCCTCGCGCACCGTGTCCGTCGCGACGCTGAAGATGCGCCCTTTGTAAATCTCCCGGCTCGCGAGAACTTCGGGAGTTTCCTTGGCTGAAGTGTCCATCAATGATTCCCTTATGTTGATTCATGTTCTCAGCCGAGCGACACGCGCCGTGGGCTTAGTAAGGATTTACTACCCTTGGGAGAAGCGCGTCGGAGGCTGCGGCGGGGCGGTCTTCGTTGAAGCGCATGCCGGTGACGTTCGTGTCGCGGTAGAAGTGCCGCCGCCCCGTCGCGTCGCCGCCTTCGCCGCGCAAGGGGTCGGCGCTGACGCTGAAGGCGGGGCCTTGCGTATCGGTTAGCGGCGCGACCTTCACGGTGTACGTGTAGCCCTTGAAGGTGGGCGGATCGCCGTTGAAGGTCAGCTTCAGAATCTTCGCGTCAAGCAACTGCTGAAGCGTGGCGTAGTCGCCGTAAGCGTCGAGATGAATTTGCTCTGCGGCGGCAATCAGGTCAATGGTATCAATGGCCGCCGCTTCGTTAGACGCGACGAGAGCGCGCGTGTTCGCCGCGTCGAGCATGTGCCTGGCGAGGAAGACGAGCGGGACGAGAATCAGCACTCCCACGCCCAGAATAATCGCGACCGTGCGCCCCCAACGCTTGCTTTCGGGATTCGTGCTCATGCTCTCTCCGAAACTTCAGCGAGAATTTATCAGAAGGCTTTTGACTTCGCCGACGAGGTACAGCGACCCCGTCACGCAGATGATGCCTTCGGGCGGCGTCTGCGTGCGCGCAATGGTCATTGCATCGGCGGCGGACGGAGCGACCGTGATTGTACTCGAACCCGGAGGCACGGGAACAGCGCGGACTAATTCGTCAACCGGGGCGGCGCGCGGATTGTCGGGCCGCGTCAGAATCAAGTGCCGCGACGCCGTGAAGAGAATCGCGCCGATCTCTTCGAGCGCCTTCTCGCGCATCGCTCCGAAGACGAGCGTGACGGGCGCGCTCACAAACTCGTCGAGGTAATCGCGCAGCGCGCGTGCACCCGCCGCGTTGTGCGCGCCGTCAAACAAAAGCGGCGGCGTTTGGCTCGTATCAAGTTCAAGCCTGCCGGCGTGCTCGGCGCGCTCAAGACCCTCGACGATGTGTGCGCGTGCGATTGCGAATCCTTCTGCTCTCAAAGTCTCCGCAAGTTCGACCGCGACGGCGGCGTTGACGAATTGATGTCGCCCGCGCAGCGCCAGACACACTTCGCCGTAAACATCCGCCGACGTGCTCAGACGAACACGCAAACGCCCTTCGTCGCACAGCCCCACGACCTTGACGACCGCCGACGCATAACGCGGCTGCACGCCGCACTCGCGGCAACGCTCCGCGATGACCGCCGCCGCTTCCGGCGCTTGCGGCGCGACGACGGCGCGCACGCCGGGACGAATGACGGCGGCCTTCTCGGCGGCGATTTCCGCGAGCGTGTGCCCCAGATATTCCTGATGGTCGAACGCGACCGGCGTGATCGCGACGACGCCTGCGCGCGCGGCGGTGGTCGCGTCGAGCCTCCCGCCGAGGCCCGTCTCAAGGATGGCGAGTTCGATTCCGGCTTCGCGGAAGTGCGCGAGCGCGATGGCCGTAACCTGCTCGAAGAACGTCGGGAGCGCGCCCGTCGCGCTCTCGACCCCCTCGGCGGTTGCGCGCACGCCGGTCGCCGCGCGAGCGAAGTCCTCGCTTGAAATCTCGACGCCGTTGACGCGTATGCGTTCGCTGACGGAGATGAGGTGTGGGGAAGTGTAGAGGCCGGTTTTGATGCCGGCGGCGCGGCACATGCGCGCGAGCATGGCGGCGGTCGAACCCTTGCCGTTCGTGCCAGCAATCTGCACTGAAGGGAAATTTTTTTGCGGATCGCCCAGCGCGCTGAGCAGTCGCTCGACGTTGGCGAGTCCGAGCTTCATCGCCAGCATCTCGTGGCCCAGACTCAAAAGGTACGCAAGCGCCTCGTCGAAATTCATCGGCCCAAGTTTAAAGTTCGAGGTTCAAAGTTCAAAGTTTAAAAAGCGCGAGGCAGGCGCGAGTCGCGACTCGCGCCTGCCTCGCGCTCCTGACATCGGGCGTGACTTTTGAGCGAGACGTTTAACTTTGAACTTTGAATCTCGAAGCTTGACTCTGTTCCGGATCGCCAGCGCCGTTGTTATTCTGAAGCTCAGACTTGAGCGGCTGAGGATGGAGTTCGGGGTTGACCATGAAACCGAGCGCTTTGATGATGAACTCGCGCATCTCACGGCGGTCAAGGACAGCATCAATCATGCCGTGTTCGACGAGGAATTCCGACCGCTGGAAGTCTTTCGGCAGCTTCTCGCGGATGGTTTGCTCGATGACGCGCGGCCCGGCGAAGCCTATCAGCGCCTTCGGCTCCGCGAGGTTGATGTCGCCGAGCATGGCGAAGCTGGCCGTGACGCCGCCGGTCGTCGGGTCTGTCATCACCGAAATGTAAGGCAGCCGTGCTTCTTCCAGAAGCGCGAGCGTGGCGGCGATCTTCGCCATCTGCATCAGCGAGAGCGTGCCCTCCTGCATGCGTGCGCCGCCCGACTGGCTGACGATAATGACGGCCCCGCTTTCTTTGATGGCGCGTTCGATGAGCCGCGTAATCTTCTCGCCGACCGCCGAACCCATCGAGCCGCCGAGGAAGCTGAAGTCCATCGCCGCGATGAAAGTGAGATGCCCGCCGACGGTGCCGCGCGCGTTGATGACGGCTTCGGGCAGGCCGGTCGAGCTTCGCGCCTC
>JAIVJG010000174.1:19068-46218 GCA_020200155.1 Acidobacteriota bacterium
TCCAGCCCGCCGCTACCGTTTTTACGATTGCTACCGTCCGTGGGAACCCCGCTGAGCGGCTTCCCGCCGCCGCTGCACCCGCGCAACTCGACCTCATCAATCAACAGTTCGACGAGGACGCTTTCGGCTTCATCCCAGTTGCCCTCCAACGTGCAGCCGGAGGCGTTGCGATGGCCGCCGCCGCCGAATTTTTCGGCGATGCGCGCGACGTTCACGTCGCCCTTCGAGCGCAGCGAGACGCGGTAGACGCCCGGCGCGCTCTCCTTGAGAAAGGCGACCGCCTCGACATCGCCGCAACTCAGAGGGTAGTTGACGAACCCGTCGGCGTCCTGGTCAGAAGCGTTTGCGCGCTCCTGCATCTCCATCGTTTGCCTGAGCCACGCCACGCGCCCGGAAGGGTCGCGACGGATGGTGGAGAGCACCTCGCTCATCAACTCGATTTTGCTCCACGGATAATTGCTGAAGACGGCCTGCGAAATCTTCGCAGGCTTGACGCCCGCCCGCACCAACTCCGACGCGACCTTGAAGGTGCGCTCCGTCGTGTTCGAGTAGTGGAACGAACCAGTGTCCGTGACGAGCGCGGTGTAGACGCACTCGGCGATCTCACGCGTGACGCGCACGCCGATGGCCTTGCACAAATTAAAAATCATCTCGCCGACGGCGGAAGCGGTCGAGTCTATCCAGTTGATCGTGCCGAAGAGCGCCGTCGTCGAATGATGGTCAATGTTGACGACGAACTGCGCGTCGAGTTCGAGAAGGCCGGGGCGCGTGATGTCCGAGCATTCGATGACGAAGACGGCATCGTAGGGGCGATCCACGCCGGGCGTGACGCGCACCAGTTCAGCGCCGGGGAGTTTCTGGTAGGCGCGCGGAACCGGGTCGCGCATGATTACTTCCGGTTCCTTGTCCAGGGCTTTCAAGAGCCAGTACAGGCCGAGCGAAGAACCCAGACTGTCACCGTCCGGGCGGATGTGCGAAGTGATCGCAAAGCGGCGCTTCGATTCGATCATCTCAACGACTTGACTAAGCATTCGTAAAAAAGTGACGAGTGATGGACGATGGGTGACGAGTAAGAAATAATCTCAACTCGTCATCCATCGCACATCACTCGTCACTCGTCCTTTCTTCCGCGTCGCCCGTTTTTTCCGTGGGGGATTCGGGCGGCCTTTCTTGTTGGAGCTTTGCGAGCAGTGCTTCGACGCGCACGGCAGATTCTTCGACCGTGTCGCGGACAAAGTGTATGTCCGGCGTGAAGCGCAGGTTGAGTGCCATCCCCAACTGCCTGCGAACGTAGGGCGCGGCGTGCAGCAGCGCCTTGAGCGCCGTCGCGCGCTCTTCCTCAGTGCCTTCGACGGTGACGTAGACGCGCGCGTCGCGCAGATTGTCGGTCACGCGCACGTCCGTCACCGTCACCAAATCCACGCGCGGGTCTTCCAGCTCATAGCCCACAATCTGGATAACCTCCTCGCGTATCAATTCCGCTAGTTTCTCTGGCCGACGCATACGAACAGGGACGAGGGCGGAGGGATGATGGATGAAAGAAAAGCTCTCATCCGTTTCAAGTCATCCCACATCCCACATCCTTTATCCCTTCTACAATTCCGTCGCCGCGATCTTCTCGATGACGTAGGCTTCGATCTGGTCGCCGACCTTCATGTCGCTGAAGTTCTCAAGGCCGATGCCGCACTCGAATCCCTCGCGAACTTCCGACACGTCGTCTTTCACGCGGCGCAGGGAGGCGATGTTGCCCTCCCACGCGACGATGCCGTCGCGGATCAGGCGCGCTTTGGCTTTGCGGCTGATCGTGCCGTCAATCACCATGCTGCCGGCGACCGCGCCGAGCTTCGGCACGCGGAAGACCATGCGGACTTCCGCCTTGCCGAGAATCTTCTCGGATTCGATGGCTTCGAGCATGCCGATCATGGCTGCTCGAATCTCTTCCTCGACCTTGTAGATGATCGAGTGGAGGCGGATGTCAACGTGCTCCTGCTTGGAGAGTTCAGAGGCGCGCGGGTCTGGTCGCACGTTGAAGCCGATGATGACGACGGCGCGGCTCGACGCTTCGGCCTGCGTGGCCGAGGCCAGCAGCACATCGGATTCCGTGATCGCGCCGACGCCCGTGCGTATGACTCGCACCTTGACGGCGTCGGTCGAGAGCTTCTGCAAGGTGCTCTTCAAGACCTCGACCGATCCCTGCACGTCGGCCTTGACGATGATGACGAGTTCCTTGACCTCGCGTTCGCCGAGCGCCTCGATGCCGCGCTTCGTGGTTTGCGAGAGCGACGCCTGCCGCGCCGTCATCTTGCGATGCTCGGAGATGGACTGCGCGTCCGTGATGTCGGGCACGACCTGAAAGGTGTCGCCCGCCTGCGGCTCGCCGTTAAATCCGAGGACTTCGACGGGCGTCGAAGGCTCGACTTCCTTGATCGGTTGCCCACGGTCGTTGAACATCGCGCGCACTTTGCCGAACGCCTGCCCGACGATGAACGGATCGCCGACGCGGAGCGTGCCCTGCTGCGCGAGCAGCGTGGCGACCATGCCCAGACCTTTGCGCTTCCTGACTTCGAGCACGACGCCCTTGGCTCGACGCGTCGGGCTGGCGCGCAGATTGAGAATGTCGGTCGTGAGCAAAATGGTTTCCAGCAGTGTGTCCAGATTCTCGCGCTTCTTGGCCGAGATGGGCACCATCTCCACGTCGCCGCCCCAGTCAACGGGCTGAAGCCCCTGCGCGGCGAGTCCCTGCTTGACGCGCTCGATGTTGGCGTCGGGCCGGTCAATCTTGTTGATGGCGACGACGATGGGCACTTTCGCGGCGCGTGCGTGCTCGATAGCCTCAATCGTCTGCTGCATCACGCCGTCGTCCGCCGCGACGACGAGCACGACCACGTCCGTCACCTTCGCGCCGCGCGCACGCATGAGCGTGAACGCTTCGTGGCCGGGCGTGTCTATGAAGACGACGCGGCGCATTTCTCCGGGCTTGTCGGGGTTCGCGACGTTGACGCTGTAAGCGCCGATGTGTTGCGTGATTCCACCGGCCTCGCCGCCCGCCACGTCCGTCGTGCGGATGGCGTCGAGCAGGGAGGTCTTGCCGTGGTCTACGTGGCCCATGACGGTGACGACGGGCGAGCGCGTCAGTTCCACGTCGTCCACGTCCTTCTCGATCATCTCCACGAATTCGTCTTCGACCAGCGACTCCTCGAATTCCATGAACGCCACGTCGAAGCCGAAGCGGAGACCGAGATCAATCGCCACTTCGTCGTCAAGCGGCTGGTTGATCGTGGCGAAGACGCCGCGTTGAAGCAACAGCGCGACGATGTCCTTGGGCTTGATGCCGAGCGCCTCTGCAAAGGTCTTGACGGTCGCGCCTTCAGTCAGGCGCACGGACTTGAGCGCGACGCTCTCGGTCGGCATGTTGAGCGACTGCTGGATGCGGCCTTCGAGCGTCAGCGCCTTCGGCGGCGGGATGAAGTCGCGCTCGAAATGGCGACCGCCTCTGGCGTCCGTCCTGCCGTGCGGGCCGCGCCCGCCGCGACCGGAGCGACCGGGGCGTCGTGCGTCCGCCGGGGGAATGTAAGTCGTCAGCGGCGTGGCCGTTTCGCCGGGCGTGCCGCGCGGCGTCAGTTCGAGCGAGCCGTCGCGGCCACGTCGTCCTGCGCGGTCTCGCGGTGACACAGTACCGGGGACGGGCGGCGGGACGATGGTGGGCGCGTGCACGCGCTGGCCGGGCTGGTGTCCCGCGTTGAGCGCGGCGGCGGTCGGCCTCAACTGTCTGACCTGCCTGCCAGCCGGCGTGGGCGTGGCGGAGAGGGGCGCTTCTTCCGTCGTCGCCGGCGAAGAGGCCTGCTGTTCTGCGGGAGGCGTAGCTGCGCCGCCACCGTTCGCGGAATGCTGTGCGTGCGGCTCGTCGGCGGCGAGCGGTTCCGTTGAAGGCGCGGGTTGCGCCTGTGCGCCGGTCTCCGTGGAGGTAGCGGCGGCGGGCTGGTCTGCGCGTTGCGCGGGCGCGAGTTTCTTGACGAGGCGCGCAGCCGTGAAAGGCTTCGTCCCGCTTGCGACTTCCGTTTGCGGCGCGGCGTGGGGCGTCGCGTCGCCCGTCGGGGCGGCTTCCCGCGCTTCGTAAACTTCCGGCACGGGCGCGTCGGAGGGCGCGGGAGCCTGCGGCTCTGCGTGCTCCGCCTCTTCCACAACACGCGCGGCCTTCTTGACGACGCGCACAGTGCGTTGCACCGTCGCTTCCTTCTTCGGGAAGTAACGATTGCGGATTTTCTCCGCCAGCTCTTTGGAGATCGAGTTGGAGGGGACGCTCACGTCAACGCCCTCGCGGCGCACCTCTTCGATGAGGCGCTTGGTCTCCTGCTTCAGCTCTTTGGCGAGATCGTAGATGCGAACCTTGGACTGAGGCATGAACTCCTTCTTCGACGCTTCTGGAAAATCACGGCGTCGCACGCTTTCAAGGGTTAAGTCACATTCCGCTCCTCAACCGTCTTCCGCGTGGCGGGCCGTGTCGTTTATGAAGCGACCGGAGCCGGAGAAAGGCGGGTCAGGGCGAAGCGCAGTCACGCGTGCGCCTCACATGAAGGCGCACGCCGACGCGACTGCCGAGGTTATTTATCGTTGCCGGAAGCATTGTCTGGATGCTCGCTGTCAGCAACGTCTTCAACAGACGCCGTCTCCGCCTCGCCCGCTGGCGTGGGAGACGACGAAACTTGTACTTCAGGCGCGGAAGCTTCCGAATCGAAATCAGCGACGGGCGAGGAAGCATCATCATCCTCGTCTGCGACCTCCGCCGTCGCTTCCGTAATCTCGCCCGTGCCCAACCCGTCGCGTTCTTCATCCATCGTCGCGCCGGTGTACTCGATGACCGCAGCCTCGGCTGAAGTGATGTCGGGCGCGGGCGTGATGGTATCAGGGCGCAGGTCTCGTCCCGCTTCCTGTAGGACAAGCTCGTCCTCGGAGATCGGGTCGGCCTCGGTGATGGCGACGGGGTCTGCGGACTCGGCGGCCAGTATGTCCGGCTCGCCCGCAAACGGCGTCCCTTGCTCGACGGCCTCGTCGTAGCCTGCCGCAGTGCTCTCCTTTGAAGGCTCGACTTCGCCCGCATCCGAGTTCGGGTCAAACTCGACGGAGGCGGCGTGCTGTTCCACAGTCTCGCCCGCTTCTTCCGTGCCTTCCGCTTCTGCAACTTCGACGGCGGCAGTCCCGGTCTCTTCGCCGACGGATAATTCGCCCGCCCCTTCTTCAACGGCGGCCTCGCCTTCGACGGGCTGGCGGCTCGCGGCAATGACGGCCTGCGCCGCAGTGATAATGCCTTCGGCTTCGTCGAGACTGATGTCAAGGAACTCCGTCAGCTCGTCCACGGATGCGGCGGCCAGCGCGTCAATGTCTTTGATGCCGTGCTCGGCGAGAATGGCTGTGTGCGCGGCGGTGATGCCTTCGAGTTGCTCGATGGGAACCGGCTCGCCCGACGCGATCATCGCGCCCATCTGCGCCGCCACTTCCTTCTTGATCTCTTCCTCGCTGCGGATGTCTATGTTCCACCCGACGAGCTTTGTCGCGAGGCGCACGTTCTGCCCGCGCTTGCCGATGGCGAGAGAGAGTTGATCTTCGTTGACGATGACTTCCATCTGCCGCCGCTCGATGTCTGTGATGCGTACTTGATTGACCTTGGCGGGTGACAAGGCGTTGGCGGCAAACACCGACGGCTCATCCGACCACTCGATGATGTCAATCTTCTCGCCGCGCAACTCGCGAATGATGGCCTGCACGCGCGAACCCTTCATGCCGACGCACGCGCCGACGGGGTCTACGTCGCGCTCGATTGAGGCGACGGCGATCTTGGCGCGCTCGCCCGGCTCGCGCATCGCAGACTTGATGACGACCGTGCCGTCGTAAATCTCCGGCACTTCCATCTCGAAAAGGCGCTTGAGAAGTTCCGGGCTAGAGCGCGAGACGATGACCTGCGGTCCCTTCGCCTCCTTCGACACGTCCTCGATGACGACGCGGATGCGCTCGCCCTGCGTCCACTGCTCGCCGCGCGACTGCTGGTTGCGGCCCAGTATGGCTTCCACCGTGCCGAGGTCAACGATCATGTCGCCGCGCTCGAAGCGCTTGACGTAGCCGTTGATGAGATCGCCGACCTTGTCAATGTACTGCTCGTAGATGTTTGCGCGAACGGCGTCGCGCACCTTCTGGAAGAGAATCTGCTTGGCCGTCTGCGCGGCGATGCGCCCCATGTCTTCCATCGGCAGAGGGAGTTGCAGCTCGTCGCCTATCTCCACCTCTTCGCCCGCCAGTTCGCGCGCTTCGTCGAGCGACAGTTCGCGACCAGGGTTGGTTACTTCCTCGACGATCACCTTCGAGGCGAAAATCTCCAGCCCGGCCTCCGGCGTCCAGTCAACCTGAACCTCTTCGCCCGACTTGAACTGCTTACGCGCCGCCGCACGCACGGCTTCCTTCATCGCCTCGATGACGAGGTCGCGCTCGATGCCGTGCTCTTTGCACAGTGCGTCAATGCTTTGCGGGATGGATGCACTCATAATTTTAGGGTCTGGAAGCTGAGGGCCGTGGGCTTGCCGGACGTTTCTCTCAACAGTCTCTAGCCTCCTGCTGTCTCCAGCCTCTGCTTTTTCTCTTTCTCGCGCTCTTCGGCGAGCCGAAACTCTTCTTCCACGTCAATCTCTGTGTTCGCCTTCGCAATCTCCTGGAGCGGAATAAAGACGCGCCCGTTGGTTCTGTCGTCGAAGACGACCGTGTCGCCTTCGACTGCGACGAGGCGACCGCGAAAGTTGCGCTGGCCGCCGATGGCCCCGCGCGTCTTGATCTTCGCCAACTGGCCTGCGAAGCGCTCGTAATCCTCGCGCTTGTACAGCCCGCGCTCAAGCCCCGGCGAGGAGACTTCCAGCGTATAAACCGAATGGATGAAGTCCTCCACGTCGAGGATCGTCCCGACGTGCAGGCTGACCTGCGCGCAATCCTCGTGTGTGACGCCGCCCGGCTTGTCAATAAAGATACGCACGACGGGCAAGCGACCGACGCTCGCCATTTCCACGTGAACGAGTTCGAGGCCATGCTCCTGGGCTACGCGTCCAGTAATCTCGCGTATCCGTTCTTCAACCGAACTCCCTCTCAACGCCTCGCCGCCCTCCACCCGGAAAAATGCTCTCTCGCGCAAAAGAAAAAGTGGGCGCGAACCCACTGGACAACGCCAACGCACTCCGAGCAAGAGGCGGATTATACGGGAACAAAGGGCGCTAGGCAAGCCACCCCGGAGCGAGGTTAGACCGGAGGCCGGAGCCTTGTGAAAGGATTTGACTGGTCGCCGGTCTCCAGCCTCTCATCTCTTATCCCAGCTTTGCCTTGACGATCTCGCTGATTGTGCGCCCATCGGCGTTGCGCCCGGCGAGACGGCCTTGCGTGGCCTTCATCACCGCGCCCATCTCTTTCATGGACGTAGCGCCCGTCTCGGCGATGGCGGCGGAGACGGCCTGCTCGATTTCCTCGCGCGTCGCGGCCTGCGGCAGATACTCTTCGATGACCGTGATTTCCTCGCGCTCCTTCGCCGCCAGTTCCTCGCGCCCGGCCTTCTCGTACTGCTCGACGGAGTCGCGCCGCTGCTTGACGAGGGATTGCAGTATCTTCGTCATCTCCTCGTCGTTCAACTCGCCGCCTTTCTCAATCTCACGGTTCATCGCGGCGGCTTTGACCATCCGCAAAGTGGAGAGGCGCGTCGCGTCCTTCGCCTTCATCGCGGCGGTCATGTCTTTCACAATGCGTTCTCTGAGACTCATAGCAATGGGCGGTCAGCTTTACAAACTAAGGCCGGACGCAAGCTGACTGCGCTCCTTTCGTTGATTCGATAAATTTTCCAGACACAACCGGCGATCAACTCTTGCGCCGACTACCGGCGGCTGTTTGCCGACCGCTTTGCGCGTGCCCGTTCGAGCGCGCGAGATGCGCTTTGAGGTAGCGGCCCGTGTGCGAGTGCTTCGACGCCATGATTTTTTCGGGCGTGCCCTGCGCGACGATCTGGCCGCCCGCGATGCCGCCTTCGGGGCCGAGGTCAATGCAGTAATCGGCGGTCTTGATGACATCGAGGTTGTGCTCGATGACGAGGAGCGAGCCGCGATCTTGTTGATGTCGCGGAAAAAGCTCATCGCTTCGCGGACGGTCATGCTGAGCACGTCGTTGATGCTCTTGCCCCGGAAACGCACGTCCAGTATTTGCTGCTTGAAGCGCGTGCCCTTGCATTCCTCGCAGACGAGTTCCACGTCTGCGAGGAACTGCATCTCGACCGTCACCGTGCCGTCGCCCTCGCACACGTCGCAGCGCCCGCCGGGCACGTTGAAGGAGAAGTGCGAAGGGTCGAGACCTTTTGCCTGCGCGTCGCGCGTCTGCGAGAAGACCTCGCGGATGGCGTCGTAGACTTTGATGTACGTGACCGGGTTCGAGCGCGGCGTGCGACCGATGGGCGACTGGTCAACGAGAATCACGTCGTCCACGTGCTGCGTGCCTTCGAGTTTCTGGAACGCGCCGACGTGTCCCTGCCATTCGCCGCGCAACTTTTTGATGCCCGCGTAAATCACGTCGTGGACGAGCGTTGACTTGCCGGAGCCGCTGACGCCCGTGATGACTGTGAGCATTTCCAGAGGGATGTCCACGTCAATGTTCTTCAGGTTGTGTTCGCTCGCGCCGCGCACGGTGAGCATTTTCTTTTTACCGGCGCGACGCTGCTTCGGCTCTTTGATTTCAACCTCGCCGCGCAGGTATTTGCCGGTCAGCGTGCCGGAATCTTTGAGAAGTCCGGCGAAATCGCCTTCGTAGATGATGCGCCCGCCGAGTTCGCCCGCCGCCGGGCCGATGTCGAGGATGTGGTCGGCGGCTCTCATCATCTCCTCGTCGTGCTCGACGACGAGGACTGTGTTGCCGATGTCGCGCAGGTTGTGCAGGAGCTTGATGAGACGCTCGCTGTCTCGCGGGTGCAGGCCGATACTGGGTTCGTCCAGCACGTAGAGAGCGCCGACGAGAGCCGAGCCGAGATTGGTCGCGAGTTGGATGCGCTGCGCCTCGCCGCCGGAGAGCGTGGATGCGAGGCGGTCGAGCGTCAGGTAGTCCAGCCCCACGTCCACGAGGAAGCGGAGGCGGCGTCGAATCTCAAACAGTACCTTGTCGGCAATCGCCGTCTGCTCCGGCGTCAACTCCAACTCGTCGAAGAAGCGCGCCGCGCCGTTGATCGAGAGCGCGCAGACGGCTGGAAGCGTCGAGCCGCCGACGAGCACATCGCGCGCCTCCTGCCTGAGCCGCCCGCCGCCGCAGTCCGGGCAGAGCGTGTAGCCTCGGTACTTCGAGAGAAAGACGCGCACGTGCAGCTTGTACTTCTTCGTCTCCAGCCACTCGAAGAAACCGCGCACGCCGCTCCAGTTGCCCTTGCCTTCGATGACGGCGCGCTGCTGCGGGCGCGAAAGCTCCTGGTAGGGCACGTCCGAGGGGATGCCTTCCTGCCGGCAGAAGCGGCGCAGTTCGGTGCGCGCCCAGTCGTGCTGCGGTTTCGTCCAAGGCTCGACCGCGCCCCCTGCGAGTGAGAGTTGAGGGTTGGGGATGACGAGGTCGAGGTCGAGGCCGATGGTGTTGCCGAAGCCCTGGCACGTCGGACACGCGCCGAAGGGATTGTTGAAGCTGAAGAGGCGCGGCTCCGGTTGCGCGTAGATCGTCCCGTCGTACTTACACTCGAAGCGTTCGGAGAAGCGCAGCCTTCTCGGCTCGGTCTCGGCGGTTTCGATCACGCTCTGGCCGTGGCCCTCGATGAAGCAGGTCTCGAAAGAATCAACCAGCCGCTCGCGCACGTCCGCGCGTGCGACGAGGCGGTCAACGAGGACGAAGACGCCGTCGAAGTCCGTGCGCGTGAAATCATCGGGCGAGCGCAGTTCGATGATCTCGCCGCGACTGTAGAGCCGGGTGAAGCCGCGCTGCATGAGGCTCATCACATGCGCCGTGACGGTGCGCGCGTCAAAGGCGTCGCCCGCCGCTTTCGTCTTGCCGCGCTTTTTCGTCGCGCCCTTTTTGCCGTCGCCGTTCGTCTCCAAACGCATCCCTGCATCGGCGGGGAAGAGTACGTAAAAGCGCGTCCCTTCGGCGAGCGCGTCGAGCGTCTCCTGCGCCGAAGACTCCGGCGAGTCGTGATGCACCTCGCGCCCGCAGACGCGGCAAAACGTGATGCCGACGCGCGCGTACAGCAGGCGCAGGTAGTCGTAAACCTCCGTCTGCGTGCCCACCGTGGAGCGCGGGTTGCGCGTCGAATTTTTCTGCCGGATGGCGATGGCCGGAGGGATGCCTAACACCTCATCCACGTCCGGCTTGTCCATGCGTTCGAGAAACTGGCGCGCGTAGGCCGACAGCGACTCGACGTAGCGACGCTGCCCCTCTGCGTAAATCGTGTCGAAGGCCAGAGAGGATTTGCCGGAACCGCTCACGCCCGTCACGACGGTCAGCTTTTCAATCGGGATGGAGAACGAGACGTTCTTGAGGTTATTGACGCGCGCCCCGCGCACGATGATGGCTTCTAATGTCATGTCTTAAAAAAGGGTCGCCGGAGCGCACAGTGAACAATCTGGCCTCACGACGAACTAGACATGATAACCCGGATTAAAGGAAAAAGGAAAAAGGCAAAGGTAAAAAGGGCAAAAGTTAAAACCGAAGAGAGAAAGCCAGAGTGAAAACGGCTCGCGCGCAACGCGTCCTCACTTTTACCCTTTGCCTTTTTCCTTTTTCCTTATTTTCACCAGCGCAAGTCGTAACGCACCAGCCCCGCGCGCCATTGGCCTTCGCCGAGGATGGGGACGGGGCCGTCGAGCGTGAGCGGGGAGTCGGCGGGACGACGGACGCGATAGGTGTGGCCGGAGGGCGAGCCGACGGAGAGCGTGATGCGTTCGGGTTCGATGGAGGCGACGGTCGCGGCGCGCCAGTCTTTGCGGCAGCGCAGGATGAGCCGCGCGCCGACGAGGAGAGCGGCGAGCGTCAGGTTTTCAACTTCGGTCTGGAAAGAAGAGAGGCCGTCGGGCGGAGTGTCTGTCGCTCCTGCGTCCGGCGGCCTCGATAGTTCTGTGCTCACGCGTGTCTCTCAAACTTCCAGCGGCGAATCTTCAAAAGGCAAATCGGGCTGGCTCGGCTTGTCCTTCGCTACCGCGTAGGCGCGCAAGGCCAGCGACACGATCAGGAAAGCAATGCCGGCCCAGAAAATCGCCCAGAAGAAAGAAGACGACAGCGGCCAGATGCTGAACAGTCTCGCCATGTTTCCGGCGTCCGTGCCTTCGTTCGCTTCCAGCGAAAGCATCGCCAGATCACGCAGGTTGAAGAGCGCGTTGAGCACGCATTGCACGGCGAGGAATCCGACGAGGAAATTCGCGACCCGCAGGCCGGCGAACTTCGCAGACGCGAGCAGTCCCGCCGCGATCAGGACACCGGCGACCAAGGTGAAGGGGCTGAAACTTAAGTTCGTCAGCGGGACGACGAAGCCGAAGACGAGCGTCAGGCCGAGGATGACGACGGCGGAGCCTGCGAGCACGACTCGCGCCTTGACGCGATGCCGCACCAGCCACAGGAGCAGCGCGCCGAAGGCCGTCGCGCCGAGATAGCCCGCGCTTGAGATGAAGACTTGCGAGAATAGTCCGCCCTGCGGGATGAGCGTCTCGGTCAGGCCGCTCGTGTCGAGCGCGACGCTCAGGCTTTGCACGGAGTTGCCCGTCAGCACGGCTGCGAGCGCGTGGCCGCCTTCGTGTATGAAGGTCACGAAGAGTTGGAAGGGGTACGTCAGCATCCACGCGTAGGGAACGAACCAGAGAATCACGCTCAGTGCGGTGGCGATCAAAAGCGTCGTGACCTGCGGGCGCGCGTCGTGTGCGATCTTAAACTTCATCATCATTTCTCCAACGGAAGAGCTTTCCTGCCTCTCGCCGGCAACGGGCGTATTCTACGACGAAGCAGGCGAAGGGCGAAAGCGAAAGGCCAAACAAAACCGAAGACAAAAATGTAAACGCCCGGCGGCGGCGGACGGTTCCCCTTAAATATCTTTCCCCACTTCGTCTTTCACCTTAACACCTTTTCCACGTGCCGGACTTGCCTCCCGTCTTCTCTTCGAGGCGAACGTCCGTGATAGTCATGCCTTTATCCACGGCCTTGCACATGTCATAGACGGTCAGCGCGGCGACGGTGACGGCGGTCAGCGCTTCCATCTCGACGCCGGTCTGCGCGGTCGTGGCCGCTTCGGCTTCAAGATAAATGCCTTCGTCCCGCACGTCCGCGCGCACCTCAACGTGCGTGAGCGCGAGCGGGTGGCAGAGCGGGATGAGTTCGGCGGTGCGCTTGGCGGCCATGATTCCGGCGAGCCGCGCCGTCTCGATGGGGTCGCCTTTGGGCGTTTGATGCGAGCGCACGGCGGCGACTGTCTCCGGCGACATCAAGACACGCGCAGAGGCGACGGCGCGGCGCGCGGTCAGAGGCTTGCCGCCCGTGTCCACCATCGCCACGCGTCCTTCCGCGTCAACGTGTGAGAGCTTCTTCATCAGGTGGAGAGTAAACCGCAAATGCCCTTGCGGTGGCAAGACGGGGCGACCCGCGCGGCAGAGCGCGAAATTTTACCCCCACACCAAACCGCCCGCGCCGCAGGTCTCGTATATCGGTTGAAAGTGAAACAAATCAACACAACGAGAGGGACAAAAAATTGAAAAAGACATTCTTTTTATCGTTAATCGCCATCGTCATGCTCGGCGTCTCCGCGTTGTCCGCACAGGCCCAGATGGGCATGAAGGACAACAAAATGGGGATGAAGACCGGCAACCCGATGGTGGGCGGCGCACCGATGTACAAGAACAAGGACATCGTTGACAACGCCGTCAACTCGCAGGATCACACCACGCTCGTCGCCGCCGTGAAGGCCGCCGGGCTGGTCTCGACGCTCAAGGGCAAGGGGCCTTTCACGGTCTTCGCGCCGAGCAACTCGGCTTTCGACAAGCTTCCTTCCGGCACGGTCGAGATGCTGCTCAAGCCTGAGAACAAAGACATGCTGACGAAAGTCCTGACCTACCACGTCGTCGCCGGCAAGCTCGATTCCAAAGCGATTGCGAAGGCCATCAAGAAGGGCCACGGCACGGCCATGCTCAAGACCGTCAGCGGCGGCACGCTGAAGGCGATGATGCAGGGTAGCTCGCTCGTCCTGACGGATGAGAAGGGCGGCACTTCGATGGTCACGATTGCGAACGTCTACCAGTCCAACGGCGTCATCCACTCGGTTGACACAGTGTTGATGCCCGGTATGTAAGCTCGACTGTCCACAGCAGGGCGCAACTCCTTAGCGCTCGCGAAAAGGGCGACTCCGCTAATTACGGAGTCGCCCTTTTTCGTTCGCGTCGCAGGGCGGGCATCGCTGCCTGTCCTGCGAGTTTTATCTTTGCTCCTTCAGATGGCGGTCGAAGAAGTCGGCAGCCGCGCGATAGGCCGCGAGCCAGTGGCGATGCAGGAGAAAGTCGTGCACCTCGTCGGGGAAGACGAGTTGCTCGAACTCTACGTTCTGGTCGCGCAGGCGGCGCGCCAGATCAACCGTCTGGTTGAAGGCCACGTTGCGGTCGTCGTCGCCGTGAATGAGGAGTACGGGCGAGCGCCACTTCTGAACTGAAGAGATGGGCGAAGCCTCGCGCGCGATTTTCTGCGCCTCCTGATTGCTGTAGTCAATCCAGGACGCGCCGGAGATGCGCTGCGACCAGTCGTGTACGCCGTGCATGTCAACGCCTGCGGCGAAGAGGTCTGAGTCGCGCGCCAGTCCGAGCGCCGTCAGGTAACCGCCGTATGAGCCGCCCCACAAACCGATGCGCTTCGCGTCAACGTCGTCGCGCCCGCGCAGGTACTTCGCGGCGGCGACGATGTCCTGATATTCCGACGCGCCGCGCGCCCCGCGCTTCTGCGCCATGCGAAACGCGCGCCCGTAGCCGATGCCGCTCCGGTAGTTCACGGAAAGCACAGCGTAGCCCCGGCTGGCGAGATACTGATTGAAGCCGTATGAGTTGTGGTAGTAGTACATGTAATGCCAGCCCAGAAGCATCTGGCGAACCGGCCCGCCGTGCATGAAGACGACAGCCGGGAGTCGCGTGCTCGGCCTCGCGTTCGGCGGCAGGAAGAGTTGGCCGTGAACCTCTACGCCGTCGGCGGCCTTAAAGACGATCTGGCGGGGCACGACGAGGCGTTCGGAAGGGAAGTCACTCGGCAGCGACGAGGGGGCGAGCATCCGTGCCGTGCCGCCGTTGAGCGGCTTCGCGTAAGGCATCGCGGGCACGCGCGCGTCCGAGCCGAAGTAGACGAGTTGCGCTCCGTCGCCGGTGACGACCGGACTCCATTCGATTTTCTCGCCTGAAGTAATAACTGTAGAACTTCCGCCCGCGACAGGGACACGCCAGAGATGCCGCCGGTCAACGTCGCCACAGTTCGACGAGTAGATGATTGAGCGGCGATCCGGCGTCAACGTGACGTGCTCGACCTCGCACGCGCCCGGCGTGAGCAGACGCGCCTCGCCCCCGCTTGCAGGGATCGAGTAGAGGTGCATCCAACCCTCCTGCTCGGAAGCGAAGACGATGCGATCATCCGCAGCCCAACGGATGAGATTCTCGCCCGCCATCCCCGGCAACGAATCCGCCTGCCCGCGTCCACTGCGCCAAATCTCTTTCGCGTCACCCGTCGAGAGGTCTGCGACCATAATCGCCCAGGGGTCTGGCGTGTCGTCGAGGAAGACGGGCGGCTGGTTGCCTGTGGCCGGGCGACGGACGAAAGCGAGGCGCTTACCGTCTGGCGACCAGCGCGGGTGTGAGTCGCGGTCAACCGAGGGCGCGATGAAGTTGAGAGACTTGCTGGCGGTGTCGTAGACGCCGATGAAACTGTGGTCGCCGCGCCCGCTGTTGAAGGCGACGTAACGCCCGTCGGGCGACCACGCGGGCGAGTTGTTCGACCCACGCGCGTTGAAGAGTTGATGCGCTTCGCTTTTATCCGCGAGCGAGGCGAGCCAGAGTTGATCTCCTTTCGAGAAGACAGCCTGCGCGCCCGTCGTCGAAACAACAGGGCCGTTGCCTTCGCCGAGCAGCTTCGGAGGCCCGCCCGTCCACGCGACGGCGTAGACAGACTGCTTCGCGCCGCCCGCGTCGCTCGTCGGGTTGGGCACTTCGCCCGCGCGGTTCCTGTCGCCGCCGCGCACGTAGACGATCCAGTTGCCGTCGGCGCTGAACGAAACGTCGCCGATCTCCTGCCCTTCGTCGCGGTCGTAGCGTGTCAATTGTCGCGACTGAAACTCCGGCCCTTCCGCGACCCAGATGTTGCGCCGCCCTTCAGCGTCGAAGACCCACGCGACGCGCTCGCCACGTTTGGCGGCGACGAGGTCGGACGGGAAAGGCGAACTGAGTACCTGTTCGATGGTGAAGCCGCCGTTCTGCCGTGCAGGAACGGGAGCGTGAGCCAGCAGCAAAAAGACAAAGAGCGCGGCGAGCGGGCGTGACGTTTTCATAGGCGTTTTTCCACGGAGCCGGTTGACATGGAGATGAGCAAGACGGGCGGATTATAACCGTCCGACGGCAAAGCCGCGCAAGATATTTCCGGCGAGTCAACCGGGAAGCCGCACGACGCGCACGACGGAGCCGGCCTCCGCCGTCTTGATTCCGGCGGGCACGATGACGAGCGCGTCGGCGCGTGCGAAGGCGACGAAGTCGGACGAGCCGCCCCACTTCAAAGGCTCCGCGAGCAGTCGTCCCTCTTCGTCCGTGCCGAGCGTGGCGGGTAGATAGCTCGTCCGCTCCAACGCGCCTCTGGCGGGACGCGCGAGCACCGCCCACTCTCTGACGAGCGCGGATTCCGCACAGCCCTGCATCGCGCGTATCGCCGTCCGCGCGAACAAATTGAAGGTGACGGAGACGGAGACGGGATTGCCGGGGAGACCGAAGACGAGAGTTTGCCGCTCGCACGGAAGCCGCGCGAAGACGGTCGGCTTGCCGGGACGCAGAGAGACTCGCTCGAAAAAGATTTCCGCGCCGAGCGAGCGCAGCGCCGTCTTCGTGAAATCGTAGACGCCCATCGAGACGCCGCCTGAGAGCACGAGCACGTCTGCGCTCGACGAGGCTTCCGCAATCGCCTGCCGCAAAAGCTCCGGCTCGTCGCCCGCGAAGGGCAGGCGCATCACGTCCGCGCCCGCGAGTCGCGCGTAGGCCGCGAGCGAGTAGCTGTTGGAGTCGCGGATTTGATCCGCGCCGGGCTGTTCGTTGACGGGAACGAGTTCCGTGCCCGTCGCCAGCACCGCGACGCTCGGACGCCTGTAGACGGGCACTTCCGCGCAACCGAACGACGCGAGCACGGCGGTCTTCGCCGCGTTAATCTCCTCGCCCGCGCGCAGCACCGTCTCGCCCGCACTGATCTCGCTTGCCTGTCTGACGTAGAACTGTCCCGGCGTCGTCGCGCAGTCAATCTCCACGACCGCGCCGCCTTCGAGTTCGCGCGTCAACTCGACCTGCTGCACGCTGTCGGCCCCCGCAGGGAGCGGCGCGCCCGTCATAATCCGCACGGCCTCGCCCGCTTGCAGACGCCCGCGCCAGCCACGCCCGGCAGCCGCCTCGCCCGCGACGCGCAGGCGCGCGGGCACTTCCGCGAAATCCTCCGAGCGCACCGCGTAGCCGTCCATCTGCGCGCGGTCGAACGGCGGCAGGTCTGTGTCAGCCAGCACGTCTGCGGCGAGCACGCGCCCCAGCGCCTGATCCAAACCCACGCGTTCGACGGACAGCGAATGCGTCTGCTCCTGAACGATGCGGATGGCTTCTTCGACTTGAATCATGCCTCGAAGTTTAAGGTTCGGGACTCGAAGTTCAAAGTTCAAAAGTTGGAGAAGAGGACTGACAGCTTCGCCTTTGTTGATTTTTATTCTCCTGGGGTGTGATACCCCGCAGCTTGCTGCGCTAAACTGTGTGCGTGAGCAAGTTCATTTTCCGAGGGCAGTGAAGGGAAACTATGGAAGGCTATTCGGACGAAAGCATGACGACGGGCGCGGCTCCCGTGCTGGAGATGTCTGCGCGGCGGCGTCGGGCGGTGACAGTGGGCGTGTTGACGGGAATGTTCCTGGCGGCGCTTGAAGCGACTGTGGTGAGCACGGCGATGCCGACAGTGATCGGTTCGCTCGGCGGACTTAGTCATTACAGTTGGGTCTTCTCGGCCTACCTGATTACCGCGACCGTGACCGTGCCGGTCTGGGGCAAGCTCTCAGACCTCTACGGTCGCAGACTTTTTTATCAACTCGGCATCGGCGTTTTCCTGCTCGGCTCGATGCTCTCCGGCCTCTCGACCTCGATGTCGCAGTTGATCGCCTTCCGCGCCTTGCAGGGGCTGGGCGCGGGCGCGCTCATCCCGCTCGGCATGACGATTATCGGCGACATCTACACCTTGCGAGAGCGCGCTCGCGTGCAGTCGTTGCTCAGCGGCGTGTGGGGATTGTCGAGCGTGATCGGCCCTGTCGCCGGCGGCTTCATCACAGACCGTTTGAGCTGGCGCTGGGTCTTCTACATCAACCTGCCCGTGGGACTGGTGGCGGCTTTTATCATGGGCCTCGCTTTGAAGGAGCCGAAGCGGCGCGAGCGACCGACGATTGACTACGCGGGAGCAGGCGTGTTGATCGCCGCCATCACGCTCCTGATGCTGGCGCTCGTCGAAGGTGGGGCGAGCTTCGCCGCTCTGACAGGTGCGCGCAACCTCGCGCTCTTCGCAGCGGCGGCTGGCCTGACCGCGCTCTTCGTGTGGATCGAGCGGCGCGCGGCAGACCCGATTGTGCCTTTCGCGCTCTTCAACAATCGCGTCGTGTCTGTGGCGGTCATGGCCGGGTTTCTGGCGGGCGTCGCGATGTTCGGCGCGATCTCGTTTGTGCCGCTCTTCGCGCAGGGCGCTCTGGGCGCGACGGCGACCGCCGCCGGTTCGCTTTTGACGCCGTTGATGTTGAGCTGGGTCGTGCTGGCGATTATCGGCGGGCGTTTGTTGCTGAGAGTCGGCTATCGCCCGACGTGCATCGTCGGATTCTTCCTGCTCACGCTCGGCTTCGTGTTGCTCTCGATGTACGAGCGCGAGACGGCGCGCGTGTGGCTCTACGTTGACCTGATGCTGATCGGCGCGGGACTGGGTCTGACGATGCTGACGCTCTTGATCGCGGTGCAACAGGCTGTGCCGCGCTCGCAACTCGGCGTCGCCACGTCGCTCAACCAGTTTTCGCGCTCCATCGGCGGGGCGGTCGGCGTGGCCGTGATGGGCGCGGTGCTGTCAGCCGGTTTGTCGTCGCATCTTTCCGCGCTGGCGCGCGACGGTGCGAGCGGCCTGACGCCGGAGGGCGCGGCGGCGCTGGCCGCGAACCCGAATGCTTTGATCGAGCCTTCGGCGCGCGGGGCGCTCTCGCCATCCGCGCTCGACGCGCTTCAGGGCGCGATGGCCGCCGCCATTCACAACGTCTTCTGGGTGGGGACTGCGCTCGCCGCACTCGCGCTGCTCGTCTCCTTCTGGCTGCCGCGCCACAGAGACGCCGCCTACGAAGGGCCGACGGAAGAAGCTTGCGCCCCTGAAGCCTGCGAGCGCATGGTGATGGCTGAACTCACCACCCTCGATTCGGAGGACGAGCCGGTCGCGGTGAATTCCGATTAGGCGAAAGTCGCATCCAATCGCTAAACGCCATAGAAGAAACGCCGTCGAGTTTTCGATTTTGGGATTGAGCAATCCCAGAAACGCTCACCGCTTCGTCCGGCGGCGCACGCCTGCTTCTCATTAACTTTAACCATTTGACGAATTAAATCCCGCGCAAGCGCGTGGCACGGGGCTTGTCAGTCTATGCTCCGGACAGCTATGGACATCCCTCGTCAAAAATCGGTTTCACGTAAGCGCCGCATGCGTTACGTACTGCTCGGCGGCGCGGGCCTGTGCGCGATTCTGCTCATCACAGTGGGTCTGGCGCGACTCAAGCCCGCCGCGCCCGGCGTAGATCGCTCGACGGTCTGGATAGACACCGTCAAGCGCGGGCCGATGCTCAGGCAGGTGCGCGGCCTCGGCACGCTCGTCCCGCAACAGGTGCGCTTCATCCCCGCGCCCGCCGAAGGGCGCATCGAGAACGTCCTCGTGCAGCCGGGCGTAGAGGTCACGCCGGGCACGGTCATCGTGGAGATGGTTAACCCGCAACTGATGCAGGAGGCGCAGGACGTTGAATATCAGGTGAAGGCCATCGAGGCTGACATGGTTAACCTGCGCGTCAAGTTGGAGAGCGAGCGCATGACGCAGCAGTCCGCGACCGCCGGCGTGCAGTCCGAGTACAATCAGGCCAAGCTTCAACTCGACACAGACGAGGCGCTCGCCAAAGAGGGTTTGATTCCCGCGCTCAACCTCAAGCTCTCGCGCGTCAAGTTGCAGGAACTCGCCAACCGCCTCCGCATCGAGCAGGAGCGCCTCGGCATCAGCGCGAAATCCACGCAGGCGCAAATCGCCGCGCAGCAGGCGCGCGTCGCGCAGTTGCGTGCGCTCGCACAACTGCGTCGCAGCCAGGTCGCGTCTCTGCGCGTCGTCGCGGGCACGGCGGGCGTGCTTCAGGAAGTTTCCGTGCAGGTCGGCCAGCAGGTGCAGCCCGGCACGAACCTCGCGCGCGTCGCCGACCCGACGAGTCTCAAGGCCGAACTCCGCATCGCCGAAACTCAGGCCAAAGACATCACGGTCGGACAGCCCGCTTCGATTGACACGCGCAACGGCGTCGTGCCCGGCCACGTCATGCGTATTGATCCCGCTTCGCGCGAGGGGACGGTCGCGGTTGACGTGGCGATGGAAGGACAACTGCCGCAGGGCGCGCGTCCCGAACTGAGCGTGGACGGAACCATCGAACTTGAGCGCCTGCCCGACGTGCTCTTCGTCGGTCGGCCAGCCTTCGGACAGGGACAGAGCACCGTCGGCATGTTCCGCCTCGGCGCGGACGGGGGCGAGGCCGTGCGCGTCCCCGTCAAACTCGGACGCAGTTCCGTCAACACCATCGAAATTCTGGAAGGCCTCCGCGAAGGAGATCAGGTCATTCTCTCGGACACGTCCCAGTGGGACAGCTACGACCGCATACGTTTGAATTGACGTGAATCGTAAATTTTGCATGAGAGGTTTCGCTCTACTCGCGATTAACGATTCAAATTGCGCGGTCGCTCACCGACAACCTTTGACGATTTACGATTCACGATTGAGGAGAAACCAATGAACGCATCCGCTCAGCCCCTGCTGCGGCTCGACGACGTGAAGAAAGTTTTCTACACGGACGAAGTGGAGACGCACGCGCTGTCCGGCATTCACCTCGACATCAGGAATGGAGAGTACGTCTCGATTGCCGGGCCGTCGGGCTGCGGCAAGTCCACTCTGCTCTCGATTCTCGGCCTGCTCGACTCGCCCAGCGAGGGCGGCTACTGGCTCAACGGCAAACAGGTCTCCGACCTCTCGCTCTCGGAGCGCGCACGCATCCGCAACCGCGAAGTCGGATTCATTTTTCAGAGCTTCAATCTAATCGGCGATCTCTCGGTTTACGAGAACGTCGAATTGCCGCTCACTTATCGCGGGATGAGTTCAGCCGACCGCAAGAAGCGCGTCCACGATGCGCTGGAGAAGGTCGGCATGGCGCACCGCGCGAAGCACCTGCCGAGCCAGCTCTCCGGCGGCCAGCAGCAGCGCGTCGCCGTCGCACGCGCCGTCGCGGGCGAGCCGAGCATCGTGCTTGCAGACGAGCCGACGGGCAACCTCGACTCGACGAACGGCGAGGCCGTGATGGAACTGATGCGCGAACTGCACCGCGCCGGCGCGACCATCTGCATGGTCACGCACGACCCGCGCTATGCGCGCCACGCAGACCGCATCGTCCACCTCTTCGACGGGCGCGTCGTGGAAGAAGAGCAGGGACAGTTGGCCGTCAAAGCCGAGCACGAACTGAAAGAAAGCGGCTTCGAGGTCGCCTGACGAGCGCGCGGCTCAGGCCGCCCGCGCGGCCACCGTTTCGGACGCAGAAGGCGCGACGGAAATTCACACGTCACGCCGTCCGTTGACGAAATCCGAGAGCCGGGAGGTTGCAGCGATGGAAACGCTTTTGAAAGACCTGCGCTACGCCGCGCGGATGCTCGTCAAGCACCGGGGCTTCACCGCCATCGCGGTGCTCTCGCTGGCCCTCGGCATCGGCGTCAACACCGCGATCTTCAGTCTCGTCAACGCGCTTCTGGTCAGGCCCGTGCCTGTCGTCCGCGAGCAGGGGAGCGTGATGTGGCTGCGCGCGCCCGCCTCCTACCCTGATTACCTCGACTACCGCGAACAGGCGCAGAGCTTCGACGGGATGGCGGCCATCACGGGCACAAGCGAGTTCAGTCTGAGCCGCAGTGACTCGGAGCCGGAACTCGTCAAGGGCGAGTTCGTGAGCGCCAACTATTTCGACGTGCTCGGCGTCGGCGCATCTCGTGGCCGCACCTTCTCGGAGGACGAGGGGCGGACGCCCGCGCCCGTCGTCGTCATTGGCCAGCGCCTCTGGCGGACGCGCTTCAACTCCGACCAGTTCATAGTCGGTCGGCAAATTTCACTCAACGGACTCGGCCACACTGTTATCGGCGTCGCGCCCGAAAACTTCACCGGCACGGAAATCGGCCTCGACCGCGAGTTGTGGGTTCCGCTCTCGATGCAGCCCGTGCTCAACCCGCCGGAAGCCACGGGCTTCGTCGGCGGCGGCGAGGTAGGCCGCTTCGACGAGCGGAATAATCACTGGCTGGCGGTCTTCGCGCGCTTGAAGCCCGGCGTCGCGCGCGAGCAGGCCGGGGCGGAACTGTCGGCCATCGCGCGCCACGTCGCAGAGGCCAACACGGGCCGCGTTGATGCAGAGACGCTGCGCCGCGTCCAACTCCTGCGGATGAGCGGCGGGATGGACCCGCGCGATCAGGAAGAGGCGCTGCCGATAGCGGGCATCGTGATGGCCGTCGTCGCGCTGGTGCTCCTCATCGCGTGCGCGAACATCGCAGGGCTGCTCGTGGCGCGTGCGGCAGTCCGCAGGCGCGAGACGGCCATCCGGCAGGCGCTCGGCGCGAGCCGCCCGCGACTCGTCCGGCAGTTGTTGACGGAGAGCGTGCTGTTGGGCGTCCTCGGCGGCGCGCTCGGCCTCCTGCTCGCGCTGTGGGTGAACGACATCCTCGTCTCTTACGCGCGTGCGACGCCGCTGGCCGCGCTCGACCTCTCGCTCGACTATCGCGTGCTCGTCTTCACGCTTGCCGTCTCCGTCGCCACCGGCTTTATCTTCGGACTCGCGCCCGCGCTCCAAGCCTCGCGCATAGACATCGTGACGGCGCTCAAGAGCGAGGACGCGCTCGGTCGCGCCAGTTCGCCACGCTCGCGCCTGCGCTCCGTGTTCGTCGCGGCGCAGGTGACGCTCTCGGTCGTGCTGCTCGTCGGTGCGGGTCTCTTCATCCGTTCATTGCAGAACGCGCACGCGATTGACCCCGGCTTCCGCGTGGACAACGCGCTGACCGTGCCCATCAACCTCGGCCTGCTGCGCTACAAGGCGACGGACGGTCGCAACTTCTACCGCGAACTGCTCGCGCGCGTCTTAGCGCAGCCGGGCGTCGAGCGCGCCAGCCTCGTCAGGTTCACGCCGCTCGGTTTCTCCTACGCGCAGGGGCAGGTCGTCGCCGAGGGGCAGGCTGCACAGTCCGGCGAGGAAGGCACGAGCGTCGGCTTCAACATGGTGGGGCCGGGCTACCTCGGCACGATGGGCACACCGCTCGTGCGCGGGCGCGATTTCACAGAGGCCGACCGTGAAGGCGCGCCGCGCGTGGCCGTCGTCAACGAATCGCTGGCCGAGACGCTCTGGCCGGGCGAAGACCCCTTAGGCAAGCGTCTCAGCTTCGACAGGACGAAGGGGCCGTTTCTCGAAGTCGTCGGTGTGGCGCGGGACGTGAAGTATCGCTCGCTCGGCGAGCGGGAGCACCCTTACGTCTACCAGCCGGTTCTTCAATCTTACGAGCCGAAGATGACTCTGGTCGTGCGGACGGCGGGCGACCCGCGCGCAATCGCCGGTGCGGTGCGCGAGCAGATTCGCGCGCTCGACCCGAACCTCCCCGTCGCGGACATACGGACGCTCGGCGAACAGTTCGACTTGTCGCTCTTCCCCGCGCGCGTGGCCGCGTGGACGCTCGGCGGCTTCGGGCTGCTGGCGCTCGTCCTCGCCGCAGTCGGGATTTACGGCGTCGTCTCCTACGCAGTGGCGCAGCGCACGCGCGAGATCGGCGTGCGGATGGCTCTGGGCGCGCGGCGGGGCGATGTGCTGCGTCTCGTGATGGGCGAGGGCCTCTTCGTCGTCGGCCTCGGACTCGCGGCGGGACTCCTGCTCGCGCTCATTGCCACGCGCGTCGTCGCGGGTTTCCTCTACGGCGTGGGCACGACCGACCCGCTGACGTTCGTCGCAGTACCGCTCGTGCTCGGCGCAATCGCGCTCGCAGCTTCTTACATCCCCGCTCGCCGTGCGACGAGGGTTGATCCGATGGTCGCTCTTAGATACGAATGACAAAGGAAGTGACGGTGACAAGTTAAAGACAAGCTCATGCTCGTCACTTGTCACTCGCCACTTCAGTTTAAAAACGATGACGACGTTGCTGAAAGACATTAAGTACGGGTTGCGTGGGCTGTTGAGGAAGCCCGGCTTCACGGTGGTGGCCGTGTTGACGCTCGCGCTCGGAATAGGCGTGACCACGGCTCTGTTCACCGTCTTCGATGCGTTCGCGCTGCGCCCGCTGCCGCTGAAGAACCCGGAGCAACTCGTCAACATTTCAGGACTGAACGCGCGGGGCGAGCGGATGAACCTGTTCTCTTACATTGATTATCTAGACTATCGCGACCGAAGCGATGTCTTCGCGGGACTCGTGGCGATGAATAAGGTCGCTGCGCCGTTAGGCGATGCAGTGCCGGGCGGCGAGTCGGACGTGCTGCCGGGCGATGTTGAATACGTCCCGCTTCAGATGGTTTCGGACAACTATTTCTCCGTGCTCGGCGCGAAGGCGGAGACAGGGCGTGCGCTCGTCGCGGAAGACAACGAGCCGGGCGCGCAGCCAGTCATCATTCTGAGCCACTGGTTCTGGGAGCATCGCTTCAACTCAGACACGGGCGTGGCGGGCAAGACCCTGCGTCTGCGCGGCGAGACGTTCACCGTCGTGGGCGTCGCGGAGCGCGGCTTCATCGGCACTTCGCCGGACGCGCCCGCAGGCTGGATACCGTTAGCGGCGCGCGACCGTGTGTTGCCCGCAGGCTTCTGGAATTACCGGCGTTGGCTGACAGACCGCGATGCGGACTCGGTCACGCTCGTCGGGCGTCTGAAGCCCGGCGTCTCGCGCGAGCAGGCGCAAGCCGCGATGAGCCTCATCGCCGGGCAACTCGCCACGGAGTATCCCGAAGATGGGCGCAAAGTCGGCGTGACGCTCGCGAGCGGCATGGCCTTCGTCCACTTCAGCGCCGAAGAGTTACAGATCATCACGCCACTCCTGCTGGCGGTCGGGCTGGTGCTTTTGATCGCGTGCGCGAACGTCGCCAACCTTCTGCTGGCGCGTGCGGCGACGCGGCAGAAGGAGATCGCCGTCCGGTTGGCGCTCGGCGCAAGCCGCTGGCGTCTCGTCCGTCAATTGTTGACGGAGAGCATGCTGTTAGGCGTCGTGGGCGGCGCGAGCGGATTGCTTCTGTCCGTGTGGACGCTGAGCGCGCTTTACCCGTTAGTCATCTCTTCGTTGCCGCTGCCCGCCGGGTTGAAAGAATCTTTCACGCTCAATCTCGAACCCGATTTCCGAATCTTCGGATTCACATTGCTCGCGTCGCTCGTCGCAGGCATTGTCGCCGGACTTGCGCCCGCGCTTCAGGCGTCGAAGCCCGACCTCGCATCCGCGTTGAAGGACGAAGGCTCGACGCTCAGTCCCCACCTTAGCCAGTCGCGCCTGCGTAACGCGCTTGTCGTGACGCAGATCGCGGTCTGTCTGACGCTGCTCGTCGGCGCGGGCCTTCTGGTGAGAAACGTTCGGAGCATACAGACGCTCGACATCGGATTCGAGACGAAGAACGTGCTCGCGGCTGCGGTCGGCTTACGCAAGCCCGACGCGGAAGGGCGCGGCGACGTGGAGGCACGCAGGCTTCTGGCCGAAAGGCTGCGCGGGCTTCCCGGCGTGAAGTCGGTGAGTCAGGCTTACAGGACGCCGCTCGCGGGCGGGCCTGCGAAGACTGCGGCGACGCTCAGTGCGAGCGAACGTGACGGAGGCCATCCGTTCGAGGTCAACTACAACGTCGTCTCGCCCGACTACTTCGACACGCTTGGCCTGCGTATCGTGCGCGGTCGTGCCTTCAACGGGCAGGAGGCGCAGACGGGCGCGCGTGTCGTTGTCATCAGCGAAGCGACGGCGCGACGCCTCTGGCCCGGCGAAGACCCAATCGGAAAGCGCATCGGCGTCGGAGCGAATCTCGTCGAAGAAAAGGAAGAGGACGCGTCGCAAGCGTTCGGCGGCGCGGGCGTGTTCCCGTCGTTTGAAGTCGTCGGCGTCGCGCGCGATGCGCGAAGCGGTTGGGTCTGGCAGAAGGACGGCACTTTCCTCTACGTCCCGCTCAGTCCGAACAGCCGCCTCGGACAACAAATCCTGATCAGCACGGAACGGGACGCGCAGGCGTTCGTGCCCGCGTTGCGGCGCGAGGCGCGGGCGGTGGGCGACCTTCTGGTTTCCGCGCGCAGGCCGGAAGAGGCGTTGGAGTTTCAGATGTCGCCGTTTCGCTCGATGGCGATGCTGGCGGGCGCGCTCGGAATGCTCGCGCTCGCGCTGGCGGGCGTCGGGTTGTACGGCGTGATGTCGTTCGTCGTCAGCCAGCGGACGCGCGAGATCGGCATCCGTGTCGCGCTCGGCGCACAGCCGCGCGACTGCGTCCGTCTGTTCATGCGACAAGGGCTGCGGCTGACAGCCGTCGGCCTTGTTTTCGGAATCGCGGGCGGGGCGGCGGTCGCGCGCATGCTGGCGTCGGCGCTTGTTGATCTGAGTCCGCTCGACCCTGCGTCGTTCGGCAGCGCCTCGATTTTTCTGGCCTGCGTAGCGCTGCTCTCCTGCTATATCCCCGCGCGACGCGCGACGAAGGTTGATCCGATGGTCGCTCTCAGATACGAGTAAGTCAGTGACAAGTGACAGGTGACGAGTGACAAGCGAGAACTTGTTTTAACTCGTCACTCGTCACCGCTTTTGGAGATGATGTGATGGGAACTATCTGGCAAGACTTGCGCTACGGCTTTCGGATGCTGTTGAAGAATCCGGGCTTCACCGCCATTGCGGTGCTCGCTGTCGCGCTCGGCATCGGGGCCAACGCGACCATCTTCAGCACCGTCAACGCGCTGCTGCTCCGGCCCTTCTCCTTTGCCAACCAGGCACGCCTGATGATGATTTGGGAGCGTCTACCGGAGGTAGGCATGCGGCGCGGCGCGGTGGCTCCGGGGAACTACGCCGACTGGCGCGAGCAGAATCGCGTCTTCGAGCAGTCGGTCGCCTTTCACAATAATTATTTCAATCTCACCGAAGGCGACCAGCCGGAACGCATCGCGGGCGCGCGTGTGGGCACAAACTTCTTCGACCTGCTCGGCGTGCGCGCGACAAAGGGACGCACCTTCTCGGCTGAAGAGGGGGAGTCCGGCAAGGATCAGGTCGCCGTCGTCAGGCAGAGCCTCTGGCAGCGGCGCTTCAATTCCGACCCCGAACTCGTGGGCAAGACGCTCGCGCTCGACAGCAAGCGCTACACGGTCGTCGGCATCGTCTCGCAGGACTTCAACTTTCCGAACAACAACACGGAGCTATGGACGCCGCTCGCCTTCGATCCGAAGGAGAAGGGCGAACGCGATAGCCACTATCTGCAAGTCATCGGCCTGCTCAAGCCGGGCGTGACGCGCGAGCAGGCGCAGTCCGACCTGGACGCCATCTCCCTGCGCCAGCAGCAGCAGTTCCCGGAGACGAACAGCGGGCGGACGGCCTTTGTCGAGACGCTCAACGAATCTTACACGCGCGGGCCGCGCCCTTATCTAATCATACTCATGGGGGCGGTCGTCTTCGTGCTGCTGCTGGCCTG
>JAIVJG010000252.1 GCA_020200155.1 Acidobacteriota bacterium
GTCTCAGGGAACATGCAACGGGACGAGCAGCATCAACTGTGCTCTCGGCAACATCGCCGTCGGCGCAAGCGCGACCGTCACACTCGTCATCCAGCCGCAGGCAGCCGGGCCGCTCTCGAACACGGTCAGCGTGAGCGCCAGCGAGAGCGACCCGATTCCGGCGGACAATTCCGCGACCGCGACGACCGTCGTCGAACAGGCGGGAATTGGCCCGCGCATGACTGTCACGAATCTCGGCGTGCGAACCGTCGTCAACGGCCTCAACCAGCCGACCAGCATGGCCTTCATCGGCGCAAACGATTTCTTCGTCCTCGAAAAGGCGACCGGCAAAGTGCAGCGCATCGTCAACGGCCAGTTGCAGAGCGCCGCGCTCGACCTCGCGGTCAACAACGCTTCCGAGCGAGGCTTGCTCGGCATCGCCCTGCATCCGAATTTCGCCGGCAACAAATTCGTCTACCTCTACTGGACGGAGAGCAGCACGGGCGTGGACACGAGCGCGATTGACGAAGTGCCTCTGCTCGGCAATCGCGTGGATCGCTACGTCTGGAACGGCTCGACGCTCACCTTCGACCGCAACCTGATTCGCCTACGCGCCTTCCAGTCTGATGCCGGCCAACCTCTGCGCGGCAATCACAACGGCGGCGTGCTGCGCTTCGGCCCCGACGGCAAGCTCTACGCTGTCATCGGCGATAACGGGCGGCGCGGACTTCTGCAAAACATCACGAGCGGCGGCCCCGTGCCCGACGATCAATTCGGCGGGCCTGAGCCAGACGACGCGCATCTCACGGGTGTCATCCTCCGCCTCAACGACGACGGCACGACGCCAACCGACAATCCCTTCTTCAACGCCAACTCCGGCTTGAGCGGCGAGGCGGCGGCCAACGTCAAAAAGATTTTCGCCTACGGCGTCCGCAACAGCTTCGGCATGGACTTCGACCCGCTCAACGGCAACCTCTGGACGCAGGAGAACGGCGACGACGCGTTCGACGAAATCAACCGCGTCAGCGCAGGCTTCAACGGCGGCTGGATTCAAGTCATGGGGCCTTCGAGCCGCGTCGCGGAATACAAGTCAATCGAAGTGAGTCGCCCCGGCGGGCTGCAACAGATTCGCTGGTCGCCCACGCTCATCGCCGACACGCCCGCGCAGGCGCTCACGCGCCTCTTCATGCTGCCCGGCGCACACTACACAGAGCCTGAGTTCAGTTGGAGATACGCCGTCGCGCCCTCGCCCGTCGGCTTCGCCAGAGGACAGGCGCTCGGCGCGCAGTACGCCAACACGCTCTTCGTCGGAGCCTCGCGCACGACGCTTCTGGGCGGCTATCTCTTCAGACTCAAACTGAGCGGCGACCGGCAGCACATCGCGAGCGACGACCCGCGACTCGCCGACGGCGTCGCCGACAACCTCGACAAGTTCGACCTCGGCGAAAGCGAGAGCCTCGTCGTCGGGCGCGACTTCGGCGTCACCACGGACATACAGACCGCGCCCAACGGAAACCTCTACGTCGTCTCGCTCTCAGGCGGCGCGGTTTACGAAGTGTTCGGGCAACAGACTCTCTTCGTCGCCAACTTAAACGGCGCGCAGGAAGTGCCTCCGACGAACTCGCACGCGATAGGCGCGGCCACGCTCCTGCTCGATAAGGACGAGACGACGGCGCGCGTCTCCCTTAGCTTCTCCGGCCTTTCCGCCGCCGAGACGGCTTCGCACATTCACGGCCCCGCCCTGCCGGGCACAACCGCAGCCGTACTGATTGACCTGCCTGCCGGCGGCAACTTCAACGACTTTCCCATCACGCTCACGCCGCAGCAGGTGCGCGACCTGAAAGCAGGACTGCTTTACATCAACGTGCACAGCAGCGCGTTTCCCGCAGGCGAGATTCGCGGGCAGTTCGGCGGGCAACCGTCTGCGTCGCTTTCCATCGCGCAGTTCAGCGCGGCGGAGAGCAGCGTGGCGGAGAGCGCGGGCAGCATTCAGATCGCGGTCAACCGCCTTGGCGACACCTCCGGCCCCGCGACGATTGATTACGCCACCACAAACGGCACGGCGAGCGACCGCGCGGACTACACGACGGCGCGCGGCACGCTCCGCTTCGCCGCCGGCGAGACGAGCAAGACTTTCAACGTCCTCGTCACCGACGATGCATTCGTCGAAGGCAATGAGACGGTCAATCTCACGCTCTCGAATCCGACGGGCGCGCTGACGCTCGGCAACCAGTCGAGCGCCGTGCTGACGATCACGGACAACGACACCGCGCCGCCCACGTCCAACCCGATTGACGACCCGCAGTTTTTCGTGCGCCAGCACTATCACGATTTTCTCAACCGCGAGCCGGACTCCGGCGGGCTTAGTTTCTGGACAAGCCAGATCACCGAATGCAGCCAGCCGGGCGCGACTTGCAGCGCGGAAGTCCGTCGCATCAACGTCTCCGCAGCCTTCTTCCTCTCAATAGAGTTTCAGCAGACCGGGTATCTCGTCTATCGCGCATACAAGGCGGCCTACGGCAACATCCCCGGCAAGCCCGTCCCCCTGCGCTTCTCCGAGTTCCTCCCCGACACGCAACAGATCGGCCAGGGCGTGATCGTGGGCGCGCAGGGCTGGGAAGCGCAGTTGGAGAGCAACAAGCGCGCCTACTTCGATTCGTTCGTCACGCTCCCACGATTCACGAGCGCCTATCCGCAGACGATGACGGCGGCGCAGTTCGTGGACGCGCTCAACGCGAACACAGGCGGCGCGCTCTCGCAGGCAGAACGTGACGCGCTGGTCGCGGCGTTGTCTACGAACGCGCAGACACGCGCGCAGGTCGTGCGCTCTGTGGCGGAGAATCAGATTTTCTCGCAGCGTGAGTTTAATCGTGCGTTCGTCCTGATGCAGTACTTCGGCTATCTCCGACGTACCCCGGACGAAGCGCCGGAGCCGGGGCTGAACTTCAATGGCTACAACTTCTGGCTCGGCAAGCTGGATCAATTCGGCGGCAACTTCGTAGACGCAGAGATGGTCAAGGCCTTCATCACGATACGAGAATATGCCACACCGCCGACGCATCTTCTCTCTCGACGGCCAGCACGCGTATCAGCCCGAAACCACTCTCGATCTGAAACACCAGATCGTCGCCCGGAATAAAAGATAAGGCCATAATTTTAATGGGACAGTTAATGATGCGTGTCCTGCGTCGCCGTCATCGGATTTCTCAATCCGGCGCGAGCTTAACATAAGAGTGCGTGCACGGCGCGCCGTTGATGTATTTCAACGCGAACGTAGACGAAGATGGCGCGTTGAAGTTACTATCAATGGCATTCGTGGGCAGGTGCGTGGTTGATGGAAAAGCCGGAGCGGGAAAAGAACTACTACACGATTCTCGGCGCGGACGAAGCGGCGTCGCGGGAAGAGATCGAGCGCCTTTATAAGCGTCTGGCACGTGAGCATCACCCTGATCGCGGCGGCGACGAGGGGCAGATGAAGTCCATCAATGAGGCTTACAACATCCTCGGCAACGAAGAATTGCGTTACGCTTATGATTCGGCGCGAATGAAACGGCACGCTGAGGTCTATCAGGCTTACAGGCCTGCCTCTTCGCCCGCCGCGAAGGCGGATGCTCTCGGAGGGCGGCTTGCGGGTGCGCTGTTGTGCCTGCTGTTGGGGCTGGTGCTGCTGTTTCTCGTCAAGGTGCATTACATCATGTTCCTATGGCCGCTCGCGCTGCTGGCCCTCTTCATCGTGCTGTTGGGAGTGCTGATGGCGCACGGCGCGCTCGCCATGTTGCGAGAGGGCACGGCCCCGACTCACGCGCTGCGCCGCTTCGCGTGGGCGCAGGAGTTGGCGTTCTGGTCGTGCGTGTGCGTTGGGGCGTATGGCGTATACGTGGCTCTGACCATCATTTAAAGATGAACATCACGGGTCTCGATCTAATCTTTCTTGAAGTCAACAGCCTCGAAGAGTCTCTGGCTTTTTACGTCGAACAGCTTGGCTTTCAGGTCGAGGCGACGACGCCGGATGCCGAGCCGCCGCTCGCGACGTTGCGTTCCGGTCGCCTGAAAATCATGCTCGCGCAGGTGCCCATAACGATGGTGCGACGCGGGCGCGGCGTCCACTTTTTCCTGACCGTCACGGACGTTGACGAATTTCACCGGCGGCTCAGCGACGCAGGCATCGAGGTCGCACCACCGTCTGACGAAGGCTGGGGCGGGCGCTTCGTCACGCTGGAAGACCCCGACCGCTACCGCCTCTTTTTCGTGGCATGGCACGACGGGCCAAAGTTCGTCACGGAAAACATACTTGTCAGCCGGAACTGAATTCCTCCCGAACCGGCGCACCTTCATTCCGTCGCTGTCACGCACAATCAAATGCTAATCTCTGGTGAAAATCAGCACATTGTCCACGTTGAGAAAATGTATTAACGTGCGCGGCTTCCGGCTTATAATGTGCGCGCTCGATACGGAGTTCATCGAAGGGAGTGGATGGCATGATCACTATCCGGCATGTGGTGTGTACGCGCGAGGCTTACTTCGTGCGCGACTCGGCGACGGCTTTTGACGCGGCGGAATACATGGCGAGCCGCAAAATCGGAGCGGTCTGTGTGCTCGACGAGGAAGACCGCCTGTGCGGCATCTTCTCGGAGCGCGATTTGCTGAACCGCGTCGTCGTCAAGCGGCTCGAACCTGCCGACGTGCCGATCCGTGAAGTGATGAGCGCGCCGCGCGCCGTCATTGATTGCAGCGACAGCCCGCACGAGGCGCTCGAAAGAATGGAGCGCGTCGGCAGCCGTCACCTGCCCGTGATGGACGGCGATAAATTCATCGGCATGCTTTCGATGCGCGATATCATGCGCGTCGAGATCAGCGAGCAAGGGGCGGAACTCCAATTGCTCCACGAATACATCGCACAATAAAACCTAAAACCTTTGTGTCAAAGGAACGGAGCATGTTGCAGGCTTTACTGATGTCACTGGCCTGCGCCGTCTTGCTCGCGCCGTCTTGCCGCCAGCCTCCGACGGGGCGGGGAACTGGCGAGGCCGCCGCGACATCCGACGGCGCGACGAGTTTCCGTGTCGAGACGGTCGTCGGGAATCTGGAAGTGCCCTGGTCAATCGTCTTCACGCCTGACGGGCGTATGCTTTTTACAGAGCGGCCCGGACGCGTGCGCGTCTACGAAAACGGTCGCCTGCGTCCCGAACCGCTCGCCGTCATTCCGGACGTTGAAGCTTCGAGCGAAACGGGTTTGATGGGACTCACGCTGCACCCGCAGTTCACGCAGAACCACCTGCTCTATCTCGCCTACGCCTACCGGCAGGACGGGACGAAGGTGCGCGTCGTGCGTTTCCGCGAGACGGGCACGGCCCTGACAGATCGTCAGCTCATCATCGAAGGAATCCCTGCGGCGGCCTTTCACGCGGGGACGCGTCTGCGCTTCGGCCTCGACGGCAAACTCTACGTGACGACGGGCGACTCCACGGATCGCGAGCTGGCGCAACGCATGGATTCACTCGCGGGGAAAACTTTGAGGCTGAATGACGACGGCACCGTGCCGACGGACAATCCGTTCGCAGGCCAGACGAACGCCCGTCCCGAAATCTGGACTTACGGCCATCGCAACTCGCAGGGACTCGACTGGCAGCCCGGCACGAATTTGATGTTCCAGACCGAGCACGGCCCTTCCGGGTTCGACGGCCCCGGCGGCGGCGATGAAGTGAACATCGTCGAGCGTGGGAAGAACTACGGCTGGCCGTTGATTCATCATCAACAAACGCGGGCGGGCTTGGAGTCGCCGCTGCTCGAATACACACCGGCGGTCGCGCCCGCGAGCGGGATGTTCTATCGCGGCGCGGCCTTTCCGCAGTTTCGAGGCAACTTCTTCTTCGGGACTTTGCGCGGCGAGAGTCTATTTCGCATCGTGCTCGAAGGGCGGCGCGTCGTTCGACAGGAACGTCTGCTCGAAGGAAAGTACGGGCGCATCCGCGATGTCGCGGAAGGGCCGGACGGGGCGATCTACTTCTCGACCTCGAACCGCGACGGGCGCGGCACGCCCGCGCGCGACGACGACCGCATCATGCGGCTCGTTCCTCAACGTTAAGAAGCAGCTTGAGTCCGCTTGTGCCAGTCGCGAAGCAAATCCGCTTCACGTTCGGGAGTAATGCCGGCAATCAGCGGTTCGTCTTTCGGGCGCGTGTTGTCCCATGTGAGCGTGTCTTGAATCGTCTCCGAGATTGGCCGGAACTTCAGCCCGGAGGCGACAGCATGTGCGCAACTGACCGACTGGAAGTGGCGCGTGGCTTGATCCTCTTCCGTCAGGTAGGGAATCCAGAGCGGCATCTCGCCCCAAGGGCCGACGCCCGCATCGAGCAGGAATTGTTCGCCGACCCATGTAAATTGCGCGTCGCTGCCGCTGACTTCACGGCAGACTTCCAGCATGCTCCTCATCGTCAAAAGATAATCCGGCCCGGTGGCATTGAACGTCCCGGCCTGCCGCGATTCAGACGTATGGACGAGCCAGTCCGCCAGGTCGCGCACGTCAATCATTTGCACCTGCCGTTCGGGGATATCAGGCACGAGGATTTCACCGCCGCGTGCAATTCTTCGCATCCAGTAGGTGAAGCGGTCGCTGTAATCGTGCGGGCCGACGATCAGTCCGGCACGCACGTTCATCACGCGTCCCGGCATCTCTGCCTCCGCCGCTTGCTCGCAGAGCGCCTTGAGGGGCCCGTAAAACTCGCCCAGTGCCTTGGCCGGGTACTTGTCTTTGCCAGTCTGAAGCGCCTCCGCCTCTCGCAACTGCTCGTCGTTGATCGTGCTCAATGGATTGCTCTCGTCGAGTCCCGGCGCGCTGAACTCCTTGTAGACAGAGATGCTGGAGATGAACGTGTAATGCTCGACGGCGTCGGAGAGCAACCGTGCCGTGCGCCGGACGGAACTCGGAAAGAATCCGCACGTATCAACGACCGCGTTCCAGTGTCTCCCGCGCAGCACGTCGAGGTCGCCGTTGCGGTCGCCATGCAGCGTTTCGACTTCGGGGAAGATAGACGGGTTGTACAACCCGCGATTGAGCATCGTCACTTCGTGCCCGCGCGCCAGCGCCGACTCGACGACGTAGCGTCCCAGGAATTTCGTCCCGCCGATCACCAGCAACTTCATCATGTTTCTCCAAACGTCGAGGAGTGGAAAATGTGATTCAGACCGTGCGCGTTACCTTCGCGAGAGAGCGCGGCGCGTCCGGGTCGAGTCCTTTAGCGTCCGCCAGGAGCGCGGCGAAAAGCTGCGCCGGGACGATGTAAGGAATCGGCGCGAGCATCTCGCCGATTTCGCCGGGCAGGCGGACGGCGCGCGTGCACAGGCCGGCGGCTTCGTCGTCGGAGGTGAAGACGAGCGTGTCGGCGCGCAGCTCTCGCAGTCGCCCGAAAAGCTCCTTGACGCCCGCCAGCGTGACCCCCGGCGGGGCGAAGACGAAGATGGGGAAGTGTCGCTCGACGAGCGCAAGCGGGCCGTGGAAAAAATCCGCAGACGAGAAACGCTCCGCCACGACGTAGCACGTCTCCATCAACTTGAGCGCCATCTCGAAAGCATTGGCGTAGACGAGGCCGCGCCCGACGACCACGCAGTTTTCCATGAAGACGTAGCGCTCTACGAGTTGCTCTATGAGCGGCTGTAGTTCGAGCGCGTGGGCGACGTAATCAGGGATGGCCTCGTAGTCGAGTTTTACGCCGCCGCCGGCCAGCGCGTCGGCGAGCATGTAGAAATGCAGCATCTGTCCCGTGTAAGTCTTCGTCGCCGCGACGGAGCGCTCGCGCCCGCCGTGCATCAGGAGCGTCTCGTCCACGATGCCGACCATCGAAGAGGCAGGCTCATTCGTAATGCCGACGGTGTAAGCGCCGCCCTCACGCGCGCTTTCCAGCACGCGGTTGATGTCTTCGCCTTCGCCCGATTGGGAGACGCCGACGACGAGTGCACGGCCCAGATTGAGCCGCGCGCCGTAGAGCGTGTTGATGGACGGCGCGGCGAGCGCGACGGGAATGCCGGTCGTGATTTCCAGCAGGTAGCGCCCGAACAGCGCGGCGTTGTCGGAAGAACCGCGCGCCACCAGCATAATCAGATCAATGTTGCGCGCCTTGATAAACGAGCCGAGGCGCGCGACCTTGCCGCGTTCTTCCGCGATGGTCTTCGCCAGCGCAGAGGGTTGCTGTGCGATCTCTTCGAGCATCAATGACACGGTTGTTCTCTCCAGTCAGTTACGTTGCGCGGGATGCGAAACGTGCGTTGACACCCTCGCGCCGTCATGCTTAATTGTCGGCTGGAAGGGTTCGGCAAGTATTATCCACGAAGGCGGCCAGCATTTAAAAGACAGATGAGCAAACTAACGGCAGGATTATCCAAGACCTTAGCTGGCCTCGCGTGTGTCGCTGGTGTCTTGCTGGCAGCCGGTGCGCGACTCGACCGGAGTTCGCAGGCTCGCCCCGTCGTCTCAACACGCGGCGTCTTGCTTATGGTAGCGACTTATAACATTCATACGGGCATCGGCATGGACAAGAAGCTCGATCTGGCGCGCATCGCCAGAGTAATCAAGGAGACGCGCGCCGACATCGTGGGCTTGCAGGAGGTTGACAGGGGAGTCAAGCGGACGGGTGGGATTGACGAGATTGCGGAGCTGGCGCGGTTGACAGGGATGGACTATGCCTTCGCGCACAACCTCGACTATCAGGGCGGGCAGTATGGCGT
>JAIVJG010000253.1 GCA_020200155.1 Acidobacteriota bacterium
CAGTCGAACTACACAGAGGGCAACAACGTGCTCGTCGCCGACGACCGCGCCAACGACAACGAGACGACGCACGGCATCAAGGGCTTCAGCCTCACGCGACAGTTCCTCGCCAACTATTTTGATTACACGATGGGCTATGAGTTCGGCGGCGTTGACGCGGCGGGCGACCCAGTCGTCTATCCTGCGTCGGCCAACCCGGACGTGTATCCCGGCACGGTCTCGCTCTTCTACTACAACAACGTCGTCCACGATTATCTCTACAGCATCGGCTTCACAGAAGCGACGTGGAACTTCCAGCAGGACAACTTCGGCAAGGGCGGCGCGGGACACGACGGCATCAGCGCGCAGGTGCAGGACGGCTCCGGCACGGACAACGCCAACTTCGGCACGCCGAACGACGGCTCGAACCCGCGCATGCAGATGTTCCTCTTCACAGACGGCGGCTTCCGCCGCTCCGACGGCGACTTCGACTTTGATGTCGTCGCGCACGAGCACTATCACGGCGTCTCGAACCGCTCCATCGGCAAGGGACAGACGGATTGTCTCGGCGTCACGCTTGTCGGCGAGTCGGGCGGCATGGGCGAGGGCTGGTCTGATTTTATCGCCACTTCCATGACAGACGACGACGCCGAAGGCGAGTACGTGACGGGTGAGTACGACGTGGCGATTCGCCACCTGCCCTACACCAACTTCCGTTACTCTTACGGCAACATCAATGGATCAAAACGCCGACGCGACCAGCAGCCGCCGGCGACGAACGAGCAGACGTACATCCCGTTTGAAGTTCACGACGTGGGTGAGATGTGGGCCGCGACCCTGTGGGATATGCGCGAACTGATGATCGTCAAGCAGAAGGTCAACAACTCGTTCCCCGGCATCTTCTTCGACGGCACGCGCCGTTTCGGCTCCGGCACTTCATTCTTCATCGGCGACCGTCAGGTGCAGTCGGTGGACACCAAACACCCGATTGACTATCGCGCCACCTTCAACGGCCCCACCGCAGCAACCATCATTCCAGCACAGCACACTGTCCGACCGGGCGCGCTCGCCGGCGAGTACGCCTCGCTCGGCAACCGGCAGGGGCCGCTCGCGACCGCCGTCCGTCAGGGCGCACGCCTCGCCGACACGATCACTCTGCGCGGCATGCAAATCGCGCCGTGCAATCCGTCATTCGTTGACATGCGCGATTCGATGCTCGCCGCCGACCGCGAACTGACGGGCGGCGAAAATCAGGCCGTCATCTGGCGCTCGTTCGCCAGCCACGGCGTCGGCGTGCTCGCCGCTTCTTCTTCCGGCGCGGCTGACGATCAGGGCAGCCAGAGCGCGCCCGTCATCGTCGAGGACTTCAGCGTCCCTGCGGGCGTCACCGAGTGCGAAACTTCAGGGCCGCTCGCGCCGCCCGCGTTCGCGCTCTCGAATCCATCGCCCAACACGGCGCGCATCACCATCACCGCACCGCCTGCGGGCGCGAGTCTCAGCACGAGGTACATCATCTCGCGCGGCGACAGCGCGGCGGGGCCGTTCGTCAAAATCGCGGACATCCCGGCTTCGCAGACTACCTACGATGACGCGGGACTGCCCGGCCAGCGCACATACTTCTATCAAGTGCGCTCAAGCCGCAACGCGCAGTGCGTCGGCAGCGCCAACAGTGGAAGCATCTTCGTCGCGGGAGCGACCGTCACGCCCGCGCCGCTCTTCAGTGGCGTTGACCGCGTGGACGACATCAAGGACGGCTCGCGTCTCGTCGTGAGCTGGGGCGCGGCAGTCTCTCTCAACCCGACGGCCAGCCTCGTCTACGACGTGTTCCGCGTCGCGCATGTGACGCACGGCAACTCGACGCAAGACCCGACGTTTACGCCCGACGCTTCCAACAAAATCGCGACCGTCACCGGCACGTCTCGCGCTCGAAAACTTCGAGGCGGCTTCGGCTGACTCGCGCTTCACCGCGCCGCTCGTCGAAGCGACGACGAATCCGAATCAGGCCACGGCCACGTTCCAGCGTATCACCGTGGCGAACCTCGGCAACCCGACCATCGGCAAGATGTACGCGCCTGACTTCAGCCCCGGCCACGAGGCGGACGGTTGTACCACCAGCGACCCGGCGGGTACGGGCTGCGGCGGGCAGAGCGATTTCTACACGCAGATCGGCCCGTTCAATAACCCGCAAAACCCGATCAGCATGCTGACCAAGACCTCGATCATGGAGTTCGACAACACCATCAACGCCGAGGCGGGCTTCGACGGCGGTGTGCTTGAGATCAAGGTTGGCGCTCCGTTCGCGCAGGGTGACGCGACGCCTTTCCCCGACAACACAACCGTCTGGGATTTGGGCGACTACCTGATTGATGGCTACTACAACGCCAAACTCGACGGCAACCTGCCCGCCGGCGGGCAGAAGGGTTCTGCGCTTCAGGGTCGCCGCGCATACACGGGCGTCAAGGGTCTGCACCACGTCCGCGCAGTGCTTCGCAACTTCGCGCCGGGCGGCATACACAACCCGACGGGGCTGCCCGTCTACATCCGCTTCCGCATGAGTTCGGATGTGGCGACCGCCAACGGCGTGGATTCAGGATGGTTCGTTGACAATCTCGTCATCAACAATCTCGCCTGCCGCGTCAACGTCGCGGAGAAGGACACGGGCGCGACCGCCGTGGCTTCGTCCACCTACTCGTCGCGCAACTACACGCCCGGCGGGGCCATTGACGGCGACCGCAAGGGTCAGGACTGGGAGAACGGCGGCGGCTGGAACGACGCCACGCGCGACGTGTTCCCTGATTTCCTGCAAGTCAACTTCAACGGCCCGCAGGTCATCAACGAAATCCGCGTCTACACGTTGCAGGATGACTACCGCAACGCGAAGGAGCCGACGCCCGACATGACGGCGACGCTCTACGGCCTGATTGACTTCGACGTGCAGTACTACGACGGCGAGAACTGGGTGACAGTGCCGGGCGGGCAAATCAGGGGCAACAACAAGGTCTTGAGAACCGTCTCGTTCCCCGACGTGGCGACATCGAACATCAGGATTTACGTCCTGAACGCGCGCGAGCACTTCTCGCGTATCGTCGAGGTCGAAGCGTTCGGCTGTAGTCAGTAGAGAGCCGGGCGGGCAAGAGCGACCCGCGCGGCAACATGAAAAATCCTTCCCCCGTTCGTCGTCAAGGCGAACGGGGGAAGGATTTTCAGCGTCGGGAGAAGGCGTACTGTTGCGGATTAAAAGCTCATGCGCGCGAGCGCCGTCGCCCGCGCGCCGCTGCCTTCTGAAGCCGGGCGGCAATGCCCGGCGGGTCTGTCTGGCGCACGACCAACTCCGGCGTCCCGTGCCACGCCGCGCACTCTCTGAGCGCCGCGCCGATGTCGCCGATCAACTCTGCGCTCGCGCGTACACCCGTCTCCAAGTGGAGCGACTTGACCTCGAAGACGCCTTCCCTGCGGTGCGCCTTCGCGTCGAGGCGACCGACGAGAGCGCCGCGCCGCAGAATCGGCAGCGTGAAATAACCGTAGCGGCGCTTCGGCGCGGGCGTGTAACACTCAAGCCGGTAATCGAAATCGAACATCACGCGCGCCCTTTCGCGATCCCACACGAGCGGGTCGAAAGGCGAGAGCAGCGTCGTCAGTTCCGGCTCGATCAATCCCGCCGTCGCGGCTTTGAGCAACTTGAGATTGCCGGGATGAATGAAGGCAGGCTCTTTCCAATCCTCGATCTCGACGCGATGCAGAGCACCCTCGTCGGCCAGCGCGGAGACGGTGGCGAGCGTCTCGCGTTTGGGCGTGCGAAAGTAGTCGCTGACCCAACGCGCCTTCGCTATGCCGAGGGCGCGGACGGCCTTTACAGCCAGCGCACGCTTGACCTCTTCAACGGAAGAAAGCCCCGCGTCGTTCCAGGCGGGCAGCACGCGCTCGCGCAGGTCGTAGACGCGCTGAAAATTATGTCGGCGCGCGATCATCAACTCCCCTGCGGTGAAGAGTGATTCCAGAGCGCGCTTCTCCGTCTTCCATTCCCACCAGCCGCCCGCCTTGCCGTCCGTGCGCTCGAAGTCCGCCGAACGCACGGGGCCGCGCTCGCGTATCAAGGCGAGCAACTGCTCAATCGCCGGCCTGTGCGCCCTGACCCACGCCTTTGAGTATTTCCAACCGAGCGACTCCGCGTCGAGCATGCGATGACGATAGAGCGCGAAGTCCTCGACGGGAAGGAAGCAGGCTTCGTGCGACCAGTACTCGAAGATCGCGCCTTCGCTCAACAACTCTTCGAGCCACTTCGGATCGTAATCGCCGAGGCGGCTCCACAGCACGAGGTAAGGGCTGCGCGCGACGACGTGGATGGTGTCAATCTGAAGCGCACACATGCGCCGGATCGTCCGCAGCACGTCCGCTTTAGTCGCTTTCTTCGCAGGGCGTCGGTCGAGTCCCTGCGCGGCGAGCATCAACGCGCGTGCCTGCGTCTGGCTGAGTATCATCAATCCTGAGTCCCGTCCTTGTAGTCTCCGGCTTCGATTTTTAACGAGCGAGGCTGTACATTAGAATACATGTTGATGACGGTCGAGAAGAAAAAGCGCCTGACCGTGTCGCAGGCGTGGAGCGACGCACGGGATTTGGTCTGGGCGCATCGCTACCGCCTCGCGCTGGGAATGCTGTTGATGATCGTCAACCGGCTCGTCGGGCTGGTGCTGCCCGCCAGCTCGAAGTACCTGATTGACGAAGTCATCGTCAAACGGCGCGGCGAATTGCTCTTGACGCTCGCGCTGGCCGCTGCGGGCGCGACTCTGTTGCAGGCGATTAGTTCCTTCGCACTCTCGCAGGTGCTCGGCGTCGCCGCGCAGCGCGCCATCACGGAGATGCGTAAGAGCGTGCAGGAGCACATTGCGCGCCTGCCCGTCCGGTATTTCGACTCGACGCAGACCGGCGTGCTCATCTCGCGCATTATGACGGACGCCGAGGGCATTCGTAATCTCGTCGGGACGGGGCTGGTGCAACTCATCGGCAGCCTCGTCACGGCGGCCATCGCGCTCTGCGTGCTCTTTTACCTGAACTGGCGTCTGACCTCTGTGACGCTCGTCGCGCTCGCACTCTTCGGCGGCTGCATGGCGCTGGCCTTCAAACGACTGCGCCCGCTCTTTCGCGAGCGCGGGCAGATTAACGCGGAGGTGACGGGCCGGCTCGCCGAGTCGTTAGGCGGCATCCGCATCGTCAAGGCTTACTCCGCCGAAAAGCGCGAGTCGCTCGTCTTCGCGCGCGGCGCGCACAGGTTGTTCCGCAACGTCGCGCGCTCGATGACGGGCGTTTCCGGCGTGACGGCCTTCTCGACCGTCATCGTCGGCGGCATCGGCGTCATACTCATCCTCGTCGGCGGGCGCTCCATCCTCTCCGGCCAGATGACGCTCGGCGACTTCTTCATGTACATCTTCTTCACGGCGCTCGTCGCCGCGCCGCTCGTCGAGATCGCGTCCATCGGGACACAGATCACAGAGGCCTTCGCCGGACTCGACCGCATCCGCGAGATTAAGCGGATGGCGACCGAGGACGCTGACGAGGAGGGACGCGAGCCGCTGCACGAGATCGAAGGCGAGATTGCTTTTGAAGACGTGAGCTTCGAGTACGACGAGCACGCGCCCGTCCTCAAGCACGTCTCGTTCGCCGCGCTCGCCGGCTCGACGACCGCGCTCGTCGGCTCAAGCGGTTCGGGCAAGAGCACGCTGATCGGTCTGGTGATGGCGTTCAACCGCCCGCTCGCGGGCCGCATCACGGTGGACGGGCGCGACCTCGCCACCGTCCGCCTGAAGGATTACCGCAGCCAACTCGGCGTCGTCCTGCAAGACAATTTTCTCTTCGACGGAACCATCGCGGAGAACATCGCGTTCGCACACCCGCATGCCACGCGCGCGCAAATCACAGAGGCCAGCCGCGTCGCGCACTGCGAGGAGTTCATCAACAAATTCACGGACGGCTACGACACAATCGTCGGCGAGCGCGGCGTCAAACTTTCAGGCGGGCAGCGTCAGCGTGTCGCCATCGCACGCGCCATTCTCGCCGAGCCGAAGATTCTGATTCTCGACGAAGCCACGTCGAGCCTCGACAGCGAGAGCGAAGCCATGATTCAGGATGGCCTCCAGACTCTACGGCGCGGGCGCACCACCTTCGTCATCGCGCACCGCCTCTCGACGATTCGCAGCGCGGATCAGATTCTCGTGCTCGAAGGCGGCGAAATCGTTGAGCGAGGCACACATGAAGAATTGCTCGCCACCGATGGGCGCTACAAGCAACTCTACGACAAGCAATATAATTTCGAGCGCAACCAGTTCATCAACCCCGGCGAGGATTTCACGCCGGAGCCGCCGAAATCCCTAACCCCTGCGCAGGACTCTTCGCCCGCGCTCCCGACGAACCTGTAACAGCGCAACCGATCACGCTTGAAGGAGACAAAAACATGGCGGACACTCCGCAGACTTACGCGAACCACACACGCTGGCACGCGCCCTTCCACTTTTTCCTTGCGCCGGTGATGCTGATTAACCTCATCCGGGCCATCGTCCTTTTGGTCAGGTATCCGGGATGGACTCAAGGCTGGCTGGTCGTGGTTTCCCTCGCGCTCGTAGTGCTGACCACACTCGCACGCACCAACGCCCTGAAGGTGCAGGATCGAGTCATACGGCTCGAAGAGTGGCTGCGCTACCAGCAACTCCTGCCCGCCGACCTCGCGCGGCGTGCAAGGGCACTGACCCCCGGCCAGATCGTCGCACTCCGCTTCGCCTCCGACGAAGAACTGGAAGGACTCGTCCAGCATGTGCTCGAAGGCAAGCTCACCAAACCCGCCGAGATCAAGCGGGAGATCAAAAACTGGCGCGGCGACACGCTGCGCGTTTGATGCTGGCCGATTGTCTAGTAGAGAATTTTAACGTCGAGAATGTTAATGACGGGAAGCCGCCGCTGCCGCAACATCGTGTTGAAGCTGGCGAGGTCTCGACTCTTGATCGTCGCCCACGCCGCGAGTTGATTGTCGAGCGCCTCGCGGTCTTCCTTAAACGCCGCGAGCGCCTGTCTGGTCGGGGCCGTGTCCGAGGCGTTAATCAACGTCATCAACGAAGCGAGGCTGTCGTTGATGGCGGGCACGCCCGTCGTCGCACTCTGCGCCGAAGCGTTCGCCAGCGCGGCGAGCTTCTGGTCGAGCACCGCCGCCGCATCCAAGATGGTTTTCCCTTCGGGGTTATTCGCCACGCGCGCCTGAAGCTCCTTCAGTTGACGGCGCGCGTCCTCGATTTGCCGGCTCGCGTCGTAGCTCTCCGCCAGCGCGCCGCCGACCTTCATTTCAAGGTCGAGTTGTTGTTCGAGCGCGCCGGGCGCGACCGCGACGCGCGGGTCTAACTTCACTTCGAGCGGCGCGGTGTAGGTGCGACCGGCGACGGTCAACTTCAACTGATACGTACCCGGCAGGACGAAAGGCCCCTCCGGCTCGGACGGCGTGTCTTCGCCGTAGACGGCGGCGATGCTGTAGTTGTAGCGCAGCGCGTTCGGCTTCGGATAACGCAAGTCCCACACGAAACGGTTCAGCCCCGCGCGCTTTGTGGGAGGCGCGGGCGGTCGCAGCCAGTAAGTGGGAAAACTCTGCACGTCCTCGACCTTCCGCACGGGGTCTTCGCTCGAAAATCTCCGCACCAGTTTTCCTTTGCCATCAAGTATCTCAAGCGTCAACTCTCCCGTCGGCGTCTGGTTCAGCGCGTAATCAATAATCGCTCCGGCGGGCGGATTCGTTCCGGCGGGCGTCTCCGGCGGCAGCGGCGTGTCGCGGCTCTGGCTCTTTCGCAGTCGAAACGCGGCGGCGGGGCGGAACAGTTGAACGCCTGCACGCGCG
>JAIVJG010000254.1:0-10859 GCA_020200155.1 Acidobacteriota bacterium
GTCGGGCTGGTCTGCGTCTTCGCGAGCGGGAGCGACCAGCGCATCGGCGACATGGTGGCAGGCACGGTCGTCGTGCGCGAGCGAGAGGATCAAGCGCCGAGCTTTGAACAGGTCTTCTCCGCGCCGACGAGCGACGCGGCGCTCCGGCGCACGTACAAGCCCGTGCCGTTTACCGCCCAGTTGGGCGCACTGACCGAGCGCGAAATCGAAGTGGTCGAGGCATTCCTGCGCCGCCGCTGGGATTTGACGGAAGCGACGCGGCAGTGGATGGCCTGGCGCGTGGCGACGCCCGTCCTCTACAAAATCCGCCCCGTCTTCGACCCCGAAACTTTCACCTACGAGGGCTTCCTCGAAGAACTCCTCCACCGCTACCGCGCCGCGCACCGGTTCACAGACTAACCTTCGCCAACGCCAGCAGCAGCAGCGATCCATAGTGGGTCAGTTTGAAATTCTGAGCCAGCATTTATCAGTGCTCTAATTTGAAACTGACCCACTAGGCAGCGATCTCCAAAATTGACGCGCACGCGAAGCCTCGGCTAGACTGCTGTGTTCTCCCCATCAACGTATTTTTCAATAGAGAGGTCTATTCGGAACATGACTGGCGAAGTTTACATTCTGGGCGGCAAGCGGACGCCGATGACGACGTATGTCGGCGCGTTGAAGGACGTGAAGGCGATTGATCTGGGCGCGGCGGCGGCGCGCGGGGCGTTGGAAGCGACGGGCGTGGAAGCGGGTGAGGTTGACCACACCGTCTTCGGCAACGCCTTGCAGACTTCGGGCGACGCGATTTACGGCGCGCGTCACGTCGCGCTCAAGGCCGGCGTGCCTGCAGAGCGTCCGGCGTTGACCGTCAACCGCCTGTGCGGCAGCGGCATTCAATCCATCATCAGCGGCGCGCACATGATTATGCTCGATGAGGCGCGCACAGCCCTCGTCGGCGGCATGGAGTCCATGTCCATGGCCCCGCACGTCATCTACGGGGCGCGCAGCGGGTTCGCTCTGGGTCAGGGAAAACTGGAAGACAGTTTGATGGTCGCGCTCCTCGACACCTACTGCAACACGACGATGGCGGGCACGGCTGAGAATCTCGCGCGCCGCTACGAAATCTCGCGCGAGGAGCAGGACGCTTACGCGCTCCGCTCGCAGATAGAGGCGAAGCGCGCGCAGGATGCGGGCGTGTTCGCGGAAGAGATTGTGCCGGTCGAGGTGAAGACGCGCAAGGGCGTCAAAGTGGTAGACACGGATGATCACCTGCGCCCGGACACGACGCTCGAAATTCTCGCACGGCTCCCGACCGCCTTCAGCAAAGACGGCTTCGTCACGGCGGGCAACGCCTCCGGCATCGTAGACGGCGCGGCGGCTTTAGTCATCGCGGGCGAGGATTTCGTCCGTGAGCGTGGGCTGAAACCGCGCGGGCGCATCGTCAGTTGGGCTTACGCCGGAGTGGAGCCGGACGTGATGGGCATCGGCCCCGTGCCCGCGATTCGCAAGGCGCTTGAGAAAGCGAATCTCAAGCTTGAAGAGATTGACCTCGTGGAAGTCAACGAGGCTTTCGCCGGGCAGTACCTGGCCGTCGAGAAGGAACTCGGCCTCGACCGCTCGCGCACGAATGTCAACGGCGGGGCCATCGCGCTCGGCCACCCGCTCGGCGCGTCGGGCACGCGCATCGTGCTCACGGCCTTGAACGAACTGCACCGACGCGGCGGTCGCTACGCGCTGGCTTCGGCCTGCATCGGCGGCGGTCAGGGCATCGCGATTATCTTCGAGCGCGCGTAAGAACGCGTAAGAATTTCAGGCAGGCGCTCTTGTGCGAGCGCCTGCCTTTCTTTTAGAATATCGCCGCTTCTTTGTAGGCTCTCCCCGACTGTCAATAATTACATCAACTCAAAGGATATTACGGTATGACTATGTTCCCTCGCACTGAGCACAGTTTCGGTATCGTCGTCCGCAAAGCCCTAGCGCACACCACTGTCGCCTGCTGTCTTTTTCTCGTCGCCCTCGCTTCGTCCGCATTGCCGGCGCAGGCGCAGACGAGTGGCTCTCCCGATCTCGTCGTCAGCCAAATTTATACGCGCGGCGGCGAACCCGGCGCGACCGCGCCCAACGACTTCATAGAACTTTTCAATCGCGGCACTTCTACCGTTAACCTTGCCGAATATTCTCTCTTCGTCTCAACTACAGGCCCCGGCGCGACCGCAGGTTTTATTACGACCTTCGTCTCCTCACGCGGCGGCGTCCCCCTGGAACCCGGCCAGTACCGTTTTATTCAAGTCGGAGGTGGCTTCTTTAACGATCACTCGAACCTCGGCAGCGTCTCCGGCAAAATCGCAGTGGTCAAGACCAAAAACTTCTCTATGTCATTAGGCTGTCCGCTCGGACAGGATGCCGCCGTCGCGGACTATGTCGCCTACGGCCCCGTCAGTTGCGCAGAAGGAGGCGCGCCGTCCAACACGACGACGGCATCGAACACCGCGCTCGTCAGGAAGAACGAAGGCTGCACGGACACGGACAACAACGCCTCCGACTTCAGTCTCGGCACGCCGACCCCGCGCGACGAGAGCACGCCGCGGCACATCTGCGCGCAGTCGCCAACGCCGAACTCCGTGCAGTTCGAAGTTGACCATACGGATGTGAGCGAGGGACAGGGCAGTCTCGAAATTTTCGTCACACGCGCGGGCGATACCTCGTCGCCCGCCACCGTCCAGTACGCCACTGTCAACGGCGAGCAATCCTTTACCACCGGCCCGACGAGCGACGTGGTGGACTACACGACCGCTCTCGGCACGCTGCGCTTCGCCGCCGGGGAATCACGCAAGAGCATTCACCTTCTCATCACGGACGACGTGTTCTTCGAGGGGACTGACAGTTTGAACATCAAACTCGGCAGCCCGCAGGGCGTCGCACTCGGCTCCCCGAACACTATCACGATTAACATCACCGATAACGACTCGGCAAATGTTCAGCCCAACCCCATCAACTTGTCAGGCTTCTTCGCGCATCAGCACTACGCCGACTTCCTGAGCCGCGACCCGGACACGTCCGGCCTCAATTTTTGGACGGGCGAGATTGAGGGATGCGGCGCGGATGCGGCGTGCCGCGAGGTCAAGCGCATCAACGTCTCGGCGGCTTTTTATCTCTCCATCGAGTTTCAGCAGACGGGTTATCTCGTCTATCGCTTCTATAAGGCTTCGTATCCCGACAGCACTTCGCGCCCGCGCAGTTTTCCGACCTACCGCGAATTCTGGCACGACACGCAGGACATCGGGCGCGGCGTCGTCATCGGCGCACCGGGAGCCGATGCGCTGCTGGAGTCCAACAAGGGTTTGTTCGCCACCGAGTTCGTCACGCGGCCCGAGTTCACGCTTCGCTATCCGCAGAGCATGACGCCGGCGCAGTTCGTTGATGCCCTGAACACGAACGCGGGCGGGGCACTCTCAACTTCAGAACGTGACGCGCTCGTCAGCCGTCTTCAGGGCGGCACGGAGACGCGCGCCACCGTGCTGCGTAAAGTGGCCGAAGATGCGGATTTTCAAAGCGCCGAATTCAACCGTGCCTTCGTCCTGATGGAGTACTTCGGTTACCTGCGCCGCGCGCCGAACGGTGCGCCCGACGCTGACTTTACCGGCTACGATTTCTGGCTCGGCAAGTTGAATCAGTTCAACGGCAACTTCATTCAGGCCGAGATGGTCAAGGCGTTCATCACGTCAGACGAGTACCGCCACCGTTTCGCGACTCAGTAGAAGCGTGCATGGGTCAGGGCATCGCGATTGTCTTCGAGCGCATCTGACGCTTCGTCGCAAGTAGAAACTTGTGTGAGAGGGAAGAAGTCAAAGCAGCGTCGGCCTTTTCCCTCTCATCTTTTAATACCGACCTCAGATTCCGTTAACGCTCAAGCAACAGCCCGTCGCTACTTTTGCCCGGCGGGTGTCCATCCAGCGGCTTGACGCCGTGGTTTGAATCAGTTAAAAGTAACGCCCCCGTGCCAGTCATCCTAAGCGCGCCTTGGACAGGGGTTTCCACATAGCGCGTCGGCCCAAAGTACATCACGAAAGGATCCGCCCGTGCCTTCATCGCCGTTTTCCAGACGACACGCTCTATCTGCGCGCCGCCAGTTTTTCGCCGTCATCATCGCCGCTTTCCTCCTCCTGCAACCCGTGTTGTTCGCTTTACCGACCACCGCCGCAGGTCAAATAAGAAGGAAGGCCGGTGTCCCTACTCCGAACGCGCCGGGGGGCAACATCTCCATCACCGCCGTCAACACGCCGGTCACGGAGAACTTCGACACGCTGGCCTCGACGGGCACCGCCGCTTCGAGCACGCTCCCCACGTCCTGGGATTTGGCCGAGACCGGGACTGGTGCCAATACCAGCTACACCGCCGGCACGGGCAGTTCAACCTCCGGCGACACATACAGCTTCGGCGCAACCGGCAGCACCGAACGCGCCTTCGGGACGCTCCTGAGCGGCAGTGTGACCTCCACCATCGGCGCGAAATTCACCAACAACACCAGCACGACCATTACCTCGCTTGCCGTCGCCTACAACGGCGAGGAGTGGCGTCTGGGCGCGCAGAATCGCGCTGACCGGCTCGACTTTCAAATCAGCACCGACGCGACGAGTTTGACGACAGGGACTTGGACGGACGTTAACACCCTCGATTTTTCGACGCCGAATCAGACGGCGACTGTCGGCCCGCTCGACGGCAACGCCGCCGCCAACCGGACGGCCATCAGCTCGACCATCAGTTCGTTGAGCATTGCCGACGGCGCGACGTTCTGGATTCGCTGGACTGAGTTCAACCCTACAGGCTCGGACGACGGCCTCGGCGTTGACGACTTTTCCCTGACGGCCAACCCCGCCGGCCCCCCCGCTCCCCCGACGCTCTCCATCAACGATGTGGCACAGGCTGAGGGCAACAGCGGCACGACGACCTTTACCTTCACCGTCAGCCTCTCCGCGCCCGCGCCCGCAGGCGGCGTCAGCTTCACCGTCAACACCGCCGACGGCACGACCAACCCGGCGAACGCCGGCAGTGACTACGTCGCCATCACGAACGGTTCGGGCAGCATCGCGGCGGGCAGTTCGTCCACGACCGTCAACGTCAGCGTCAACGGCGACACCACGTCCGAAGCGAACGAGACCTTCTTCGTCAACATCACGAACGTCGTGGGCGCGACCCTCTCGGACGGGCAGGGTTTGGGCACGATCCAGAATGATGACGTGACCGTCACGTCCATCTACACGATTCAAGGCAGCGGCACGGCCTCCCCGCTCGTCGGCCAGAGCGTGACGACCACAGGCGTCGTCACCGGCATCAAGGCCGGAGTTTGAAGGCATGCGCGTCACCGTCTCGTCCATGACGGTCGTCGCACCGACGCAGGGCAACATCACCGAGTCGAGCGCGACCGTCTCGTCAACCGGGGTCTTCTACGGCGTCGTCACTGGCGTCGCACGACCGTTCCGCGAGCCGGGCGTCAACATCAGCGACACGCTCCCTGCGGGCGCGCCCTGCTGCGTCCCGCGCTTCGACGAGAACCCCGAAAAGATTCGCGTGGACAGCGACGGGCAGCCGGGCACGACCGCGCTCAATCTTCCCGCCGGCACTGTTCTCTCCAACGTCACAGGGCCGCTCGACTACAGTTTCCGCACTTACACCATTCTGCCCGACGCGGCGACGCCGCCGACCGCCGGCGCGCTGCCCGTCGCGCAGCCCGTGCCCGCGCGGACGGCCAGCGAAGTGACGGTCGCCTCCTTCAACATGGAGCGCTTCTTCGACACCGTCAACGACCCCTCCACGAGCGATCCCGTGTTGACGGCGACGGCCTTCAACAATCGTCTCGCCAAAGCGTCGCTCATCATTCGCACCATCCAACTCTCGCCCGACGTGATCGGCGTCGAGGAGATGGAGAATCTGACGACGCTGCAAGCCGTCGCAGACAAGATCAACGCCGACGCCGGAACGCCCAATGATTATGTCCCCTATCTCGTCGAAGGAAACGACGTGGGCGGCATAGACAACGGCTTCCTCGTCAGGAGTTCGCGCATCAACGTCGTTGACGTGACGCAGGTCGGCAAGACCGACACGTTTACGAACCCTGACAACTCAACTTCAACTCTCAACGACCGTCCGCCGCTCGTCCTGCGCGCGACCGCGCCGCGACCCGCCGGCGGGACGTTTGCTTTCACCGTCATCGTCAACCACCTCCGCTCGCTGAGCGGAATTAACGACCCGGCGGCGGGGTCGAACGGATTCGCTACCGAAGGCGACCGCATTCGCTTCAAGCGAAACAAGCAGGCCGAGTTTCTCGCCAACTACATACAGGGACGCCAGACCAACGACCCGACCGAGAAGATTCTCTCCGTCGGCGACTACAACGCCTTCCAGTTCAACGACGGATACGTGGACGTGATCGGCACAATCAAGGGTACGCCGTCGCCGGATAACACGACGGTCGTGCCGGGCGACGGCGTAGACCTCGTCAATCCCGACCTGACGGATTTAGTTGACACGCTGCCCGCCGACCAGCGCTACTCGTTCACCTTCGACGGCAACGCGCAGGTCTTAGACCACATCCTCGTCAACCAGCCGGTGCTCTCGGTCATCAATCGCTTCGTTTACGCGCGCGACGATGCAGACTTCCCCGTCAAGGATTATGAAGACCCTGCGAAGCCGCAGCGTCTCTCCGATCACGACCAGCCCATCGTCTATCTCTCGCTCGGCGTGCCGCAGCCCTCCGGCTCGGTCATTATCAGCGAGTTCCGCTTCAGCGGCCCGTGTTCCAACGCTCCGGCCTTCGCGCCCTGCTCAGCCCCAGCCGCTAAGCCGAGCGATGACGACGTGCCCAACGCGCCGGGGTCGTCCGCCGATAACAATGAGTTCATCGAGATTTACAACAACACGAACTCCAACATCACCGTCTCGACGACGGACGGCTCGGCGGGCTGGGCGCTCGTCGCGGCGGACGGCGTGACGCGCTTCATCATCCCTACGGGGACGGTGATCCCCGCGCGCGGCCACTTCCTCGGCGCAAACACAGACGCCGGCGGCGGCTTCGCAAACCCGAACGGCTATACCCTGTCCGACTACGGCGGCGGCGGCGCAGCGACCCCTAACGCCACCTACACGACGGACATCCCCAACGGCAGCGGCATCGCGCTCTTCCGCACGGCGAACCCCGCGAACTTCACTTCGGGCGAGCGACTCGACGCCGCCGGGTACACCACCGCGCCGGCGCTCTATCGAGAGGGCGCGGGCTTCCCGACCGGCGGGAACGAGATGACGAGCAACATCGAATACAGCTTCGTCCGCTCGGCAACGAGCGCATCGGCGGGGGTGCCGAAGGACACCGGCGACAACGTGGCCGACTTCATCGGCGTGGAGACGAACGGCGTCTCGACGGGCGCAGGGCAACGCCTCGGAGCGCCAGGGCCGGAAAATCTCTCCAGCCCGACGCAGCGTAACAGCACGATGCCCGTCACGCTGCTCGACCCGAACGCCAGCCAGTCGTCGCCGCCCAACCGCGCGCGTGACCTGACTCCGACGACGAACGGGCAGTTCGGCACGCTCAGTTTCCGCCGCACCGTCACCAACAACACGGGCGCGCCGGTCACGAGGCTGCGCTTCCGCATCGTCGAGGTGACGACCTTCCCACGCCCGGACGGCGCGACGGCAGACCTTCGCGCGCTGGACTCTTCGGACATCGTGGTGTCGGTCAACGGCAGCCCCGTTAACGTGCGCGGCACGACGGTCGAGCAGCCGCCCGCGCAGCCTAACGGCGGCGGCTGGAACTCCTCGATGCGGGTTGGCTTCGTCAATCTCGGCGCGCCGCTCGCCAACAACGGCAGCGTCAGCGTGCAGTTCACCACCGGCGTTCAGGAGAAGGGTACCTTCCGCTTCTTCGTCAACGTCGAGGCGCTGAACTGAAGCATCCCGCTCAAACCCGCCGCGCGGTAGCCGCCGCCAGCGGGCACTTCTGAGAGGAGGGCCGCGTGAATGAGTGCGGCGGCACGCGGCCCTAATGCTCAATCTTGTTGGAATAGTGCGGGCAGTTTTCGCGCGGGCGGCGATGCTTTATCCTTGCGCCGGCAGTCGAAATATAGTATTTAACTTCCCGTTTGCGCCGTCGTCGGATTCGCGTAACCGATTCCACTTATGGTATAAGTTTTAGTTCGGACTTAGCCGTCCCTGACCGTCTAACAAGGTACAATCGAAATTTCGGGGCCGGAGAAAACATGGCGTCTTCCGAAGTCCCGCTCCCCGTCAGGCATGCCATGAGGTTTGCGCCCCGAAGTATGTCCCTCGACAAAACGCCGACTTTGGCCGAGACCGAGTCCGCCCACGCGGCGGGAGACTGCACGGCGCACGCACCCGCAATCATCGCACTTAATGTTGACCACGCATCCGGCGCTGGAAAACCCACGACCTTCAATTCTCGAATTCAGATTTTAAGGAGTCTGCTCCATGAGTAAGTTTTTTCGCTTCCCTCTAGCCGCGCTCTTCCTGCTCTTCAGCATGGGTGCGTCGGCACTGGCACAGTCCACGACCGACGGCGCTATCGGCGGTTCGATTAAAGACCCCAACGGCGCGCTCGTGCAGAACGCCGCCGTCACCGCGCGCAACGAAGAGACCAACCTGGAAAAGTCGGCCACGTCGGACGACGAGGGTCGCTTCCGCATCGTCCAACTCCCGCCGGGCAACTACACCGTCACGGTTAACGCCTCCGGCTTCGGAGCCTACACGCAGCAGAAGGTCGTCGTCGAAGTCGGGCGCGTCACCACGGTTGACGTGAACGTTTCCGTCACCGGCTCGAAGGAAGTCGTCACGGTGACGAGCGAAGCGCCGGTCATCAACACCACGCAGCAGGACTTCTCCACCAACATTAACCAGACCTCGATCAACGAGCTGCCGATCAACGGTCGCCGCTGGTCGAACTTCGCCATCCTGACGCCCGGCTCGACGCCCGACGGGAGCTTCGGTCTCATCTCCTTCCGCGGCATCTCCGGCCTGATGAACAACAACACGATTGACGGCGGCGATAACAATCAGGCGTTCTTCTCCGAGGAGCGTGGCCGCACCCGCATCGGCTACTCGATCAGCCAGTCAGCCGTCCGCGAGTTTCAGGTCAACACCTCGAACTACTCCGCCGAGTACGGTCGCTCCGCCGGCGGCGTCATCAACGCCGTCACCAAGTCCGGCACGAATGAATTTCACGGCGACGTGTTCTACTACCAGCGCAACAACCGTTGGGGCGCGCGTAACCCGCTCGCCTTCCTCTCGACCTTCGACCCGGCGACCAGCGTGACCACCGTTTCCGGCATCAAGCCGAAGGACGTTCGACACCAGTTCGGCGGAACCGTCGGCGGGCCAATCGTCAAGGACAAGTTGTTCTTCTTCTTCTCTTATGACCAGCAGAAGCGCGACTTCCCCGGCCTCGCCATCTTCTCCAACGCCAGCCTGCTCAACCTGACGACAGCGCAACGCACGACGCTCACGTCTCGCGGCCTGACGACCACACAGGTCAACAACGCGCTCGGTTTCCTGACGAGCCTGACCGGCCAGGTTCCGCGCACCGGCGACCAGAAGATATTTCTGCCAAAGGTTGACTGGCAGATCAACAACAACAACTCTTTCAGCGTCACCTTCAACCGTGTGCGATGGGATTCGCCCGCAGGCATCCAGACGCAGGCGACCAACACGCGCGGGCGTGCCAGCTTCGGCGACGACTTCGTTGACATAGACTGGGTCACGCTACGTCTCCAGTCTGCCCTCTCGCCGACGCTGCTGAACGAGGCGCGCTTCCAGTACGGGCGCGACTTCGAGCACCAGAACAGCCAGCCGCCGCTACCCGGCGAGCCGACCACCGCGCTCGGCGGCACGCGCTCGCCCGATGTCTTCATCACCAACGTCATCGAGTTCGGCACGCCCACGTTCCTCGAACGCCTCGCCTTCCCCGACGAGAAGCGCTGGCAGTGGACTGACAACATGACCATCTCGCACGGCAAACAGACGATCAAGTTCGGTGCCGACATCAACCACGTCAACGATCTGATTGATAACCTGCGTAACGAGGCCGGAGCTTACTCCTACAACAACATCTCCGACTTCATCGTTGATTACACCAACTTCGCGACCGGCGGCGCGACCCGCGCGCTGACGGGCGGCACGAACGGCGTCTGTACCACCTCGACACGACGCGCCGGCCAATGCTACACGAGCAATTTCAATCAGGGCTTCGGCCCGACGCGCTCGCAATTCAGCACGAACGACATAAACTTCTTCTTTCAGGATGACATTCGCGCGACCTCGAAGCTGACGCTCAATCTCGGCGTGCGTTACGAGTACCAGATGCTGCCCGACCCGGTGATTCCGAACTCGCTGGTGCCGCAGACGAATCAGTTGCCGCGCGACCGCAACAACTTTGGCCCACGCATCGGCTTCGCCTACGACATCACGGGCGACGGCAAGACGGTCTGGCGCGGCGGCTACGGCATCTACTACGGACGCATCCCGAACGCGCAGGTCTCCAACGCGCTGACGAACACGGGCGTCGCCACGGGGCAGAATCAAGTCACCGTCGCTCCTGCGTCGGGGCCGATCTTCCCGAACATCCTCGCCTCCGGCGCGGCAGGCGCACCGGCGGTACAGTTCTTCAGGAATGGTTATCAGAATCCTGAAGTTCATCAGGCCGATCTGGTAGTCGAGCGCCAGATTGCGAAGAACACCGTTATCTCGGCCTCGTACCTGTACAGCCAGGGCCGTCACCTTCCCACTTACATTGACACGAATCTCTGTCTGCCGGGGACGCGCCTCGACCTGAGCGTCGCGGGCGTTAACTGCGGACTCACCGCTCCGGCGACGGC
>JAIVJG010000254.1:10927-16126 GCA_020200155.1 Acidobacteriota bacterium
GTTCCAGGCCAGCTACACGCTGGCTAAAGCGAAGGACAACGGGCAGACCTCGAACGCCTTCCCGGCGACCAACACGCCGCTTGATCCGTTCAATCCCCTGAGCGGCGAGTCCGGCACGTCGAACTTCGACATCCGCCACAAGTTCGTCGCGAGCGCCGTCTGGACTCCAGACTTCTTCGGCGATCAGGGTGAGAGCAAAGTGGGCCATGCTATCTTCAACGGCTTCTCCATCGCGCCCATCTTCCAGTACTACTCAGGCCGTCCGCTGAACCCCGGCACCGCCGGCAGCGTGGCGTCGCAGGGCGGCATCTCGTCAGCCGCAGGCGGCATCAACGGGTCGGCTGGCGCGGCACGATTCCCCGGCGCGCTGCGAAACTCCTTCCGGGCACCGAAAGCCTGGAACATGGACTTGCGAATTTCGCGTCGCTTCCACTTTGGCGAGTCGCGCTCTCTTGAACTCCTCGCCGAGGGCTTCAACATCTTCAACCGCACGCAGACGACCGACGTGAACAACACGCTCTATCGCGTCGGCCCGCAATCGAATGTGCCCGGCTGCACCAGTTCCGCGCAGTTGTGCCTCAACGCCGATAACGCGGGTAATTCGCTCTTCGGCACTATCACTGAAGCTGGCGGCACGCTCTTCCGCGAGCGTCAAGTCCAACTCGCCGTGCGCTTCCAGTTCTAAAGCGAAGCTTAACGACGGCCACTCTCAAGAGTGCGTTTCCTAACCGGAGGCGCACTCTTTTTTTCGTTCGATGACAGGGCATCCGGCGCATGCGAAATGTACGAAAACAGACGCGACAACGCCGCGCCCGGAAGGAGCACTGGAGCCTGTCAAATCCAATATCCCACTCTCATTCAAAGACTTTCACCAGTGCCCTTTTATCGCCTGAGCCATGCCGCGCCGGTGGCATAGCCGTTGCACTCTCGCAACCACGTCGAAGGGCGTGAGTTCAAGTGAGCTTACTCGTCATCTATCTTTTGAACGCGATGGGAGGAGGAGTTTTAGCCATGGGATTACCGAACAACGATGAGGTCGAAGGAAAATTCGATCAGGCCAAGGGCGCGGTGAAGGAGAACGTAGGCCGCGCCGTCGGCGACAACGAGATGGAAACCGAGGGCGCGGCTGACCGTGCCGGTGGCAACGTGCAGGAAGGCTTCGGCACGGCGCGTCGCAAAGTCGGCGAGACTATCGAAGACATCGGCGACGCCATCGGCAAATAGTAGCCGCACGCGCGTAGTGACTGAACATAAAGGCCGGTGCTTGCCGTTAAATACGCAGGCACCGGCCAGTTTTTGTGTGCCCGACGACGGTAAGGCGAGCATCGGCAACGCTCCTGCCACTCCGCCGACCTTGAGCTTGTCTGCGCCGCGTCCGGCTATTCCTGTCGGACGTGATCCGCACCGAGTTCGTCGAGCAACTTCTCGACCTTGTCTGCTTCCTCGTCCGTCTTTGTCTCGACGCCGATCAGAATGCCGCCCGCGCGCAGAGAGGCATCGTAAACTTTGGCCCGGTGTTCCGGAATCCCCGCGCCGACGAGCGCGCCGATCAACCCGCCCGCCGCACCGCCCGCCCCTGCGCCCGCCAGCGCCGCCGCCAGCGGCCCCGCGACAATCAGACCGAGTCCCGGCAGCGCGATGCTCGTGCCGACCGCCGCGAGAGCCGCGAGCACCGCCCCGATAGTTCCGCCCACCGCGCCGCCGATGCCGGCACCGTCCGCCGCTCGCGTCCCGGTCTCGATAGCGAACTCCTTGTTCTTCGTCGCGTCGGACATGAGCACGCTGATGTCGTCGCGCGTGTAACCGCGTTTGAGAATCGCGTCAACAGCCGCTTCGGCTGCCACGCGCGTTTTGAAAACTCCAGTCACAAGCTTTGCCATGGTGAACTCCTTTTGGTTTCCGGCTAACGCGCGGGCGCGGAAGCCGTCAGAAAGACATTTACGCGAGAGTCTTTAATAACTGCAAGTATGACGGCAAGACGTGTGCCGACTCTTCGATTCAGAATCTTTTGCGGCGGGGATGTCGGAAATGTTGGAACAAGCGCACGCACCGCGTCCAACCATCTGACTCGCCTCTCGCGTGCGGCACGTACCAAAGCGGAACAAAGCCGGTGGCTGTGTCCTATTCAGCATCAGCAGGAGAAAGATCGCCGGTGTGCAATCGCGCACGCATGGCAGGCACGTTCGCCGGTATTATTGTTGCTATACTGTTGCCGTCTCTAACCGCTTCAAATTTAATTCCGGGGGATCACTTTGATGACTAAAGCCGTGGTGTTCGACATTGATGGAACGCTCGTGGATTCGGTTGACCTGCACGCGCGGGCATGGCAGGAAGCGTTCGCCAAGTTCGGCAAACAGATTCCCTTCGACAAAGTGCGCTACCAGATAGGCAAGGGCGGCGACCAGTTGATGCCGGTCTTTTTCTCGAAGGCAGAACTCGATGAGTTCGGCGATGAGATGGAAAAGTATCGCGGCGATCTCTTCAAGCGCGAGTATCTTCCGCAGGTGCGCGCCTTCCCGCAAGTGCGCGCACTCTTCGAGCGCATCAAGGCTGATGGCAAGCGCATCGCGCTCGCGTCTTCCGCGAAGGAAGATGAAGTCGAGACGTACAAGAAAATCGCGCGCATCGAAGACCTCGTCGAGGAGCAGGCGTCCGCCGACGACGCCGAGAAATCGAAGCCGCACCCGGACATCTTCGAGGCCACGCTCGAACAACTCGGCGACGTGCGCCCCGAAGAGGTGTTCGTCGTCGGCGACACGCCCTACGACGCCGAGGCGGCTGGCAAAGCCGGGCTACGCACCATCGGCTTTCTCTGCGGCGGATTTCCCGTGGAAGACTTGCGTGGCGCCGGCTGTGTCGCCATTTACAAAGACGCGGCTGATCTGCTGTCGCGTTACGATGAATCAATCCTGGCGCAAACAACATCAGCCGCAGCCGCGCGCGATTGAGAAGCAGAATTAACAGGAATAGGAGAAGAAATAATGAATGATGAATGCCGCAATGATGAATGAAGAAAAAGCATCTGCCTTCAATTCATCATTGCGGCATTCATCACTCATCGTTTGCCTGGACGCGGTGAGAATCCTCCACATCAATTCCGCGCGCACGCTCGGCGGCGGCGAAAGGCACTTGATTGATCTGGCGCGCGGTCTCAGCGAGCGCGGCCATGAAGTCCACATCGCGCTTGCGCCCGGCTCGCCCCTGCGCGCGGAACTCTCCGCGCTCTCAACGCAGAATATTCACGCACTCCCATTACGCAACGCGCTCGACGTTGCCAGCGCCGCAAGCCTCGCGCGACTGTTACGGGAGAAGGGCATGCAGATTGTTCACGCGCATGTGGCGCGCGACTACCCGCTCGCCGCCCTCGCCGCTCGCCGCTCGCCCGATGTGCGTCTCGTCATCACGCGCCACGTGTTGTTCCCTTTAAGCCGCGTGCACAGATTCACGCTTTCCAACGTCTCGCGCGTGATTGCCGTGTCGGAGGCGGTGGCGAGCGCGCTCCGCGCGCAGAAAATTTTTCCGTCGCGGAAAATTCGCATTGTCGCGAACGCGATTGACGTGCATAGCTTCGAGCGGGCCCCGCGCGCGGCAGACCGCGAATCGCTGCGTCGCGACTTGAGGACGCACGCAAAATACGTCGTCGGGATTGTTGGGGAACTGAGTCCTTTGAAAGGACAGGACTCCTGGGACACCGCGAAGACGTGGCGCGGATTCTTCCCGCCCTCGATGTTTTCGTCTCCGCGTCGTGTTCGGAAGCATTCGGCCTCGCGATAGTCGAGGCGATGGCGTGCGGCCTGCCCGTCGTGGCGACGGCGACCGAAGGCGCGCGTGAGCTTATTGAAGACGGCGTGACCGGCAGGATCGTGCCAATCGGCGACGCGAGCGCAATGGCTTCGGCAATCAGCACCCTTCTCGACGACGCGCAACTGCGAAACTCTCTCGGCTCACAAGCAAGCGCGTCGGCGCGCCTGCGCTTCAGCCTCGAACGCATGGTCATTGAGACCGAGCGCGTCTATGAAGAGGCACTGGAAATAAACTTGTGCTGAGCGTCGCTTCTTTTGCAGCGGGTTAATTCCGCGCAGTGGCGTGAAGGTACGAAATTTTTGCAGCGTCCGCTGAATTGTTGGTTCGCTCACTCGCCGGGCGCTTAGATTATTTTTCTGATTGGGGCTATCATTGCCCGAATAATGAAATCCGACGACACTTGGAAGTTTCGCATCGAAGAGCGCGTCCGCTGGGGCGACGTTGACGCGGCGCGCATCATCTTCTACGGTGCTTACATACGCTTCTTTGAATTCGCCGAGACGGAGCTTTTTCGCGCGGTCGGCCTGCCCTACAGCGTGATGTTCGACGAGTTGGACATCTGGCTGCCCCGCGCGCACCTCGAATGCGACTTCCGACGCGCCGCGCAGTTAGACTATCTGCTCGAAGTCGCCGTCTACGTCGGTCGCATTGGTCACAAGTCGCTGCGCCTGAACTTCGAGGTGCGGCGCAAAGGCGAAGCGGAGTTGCTCGCCGAAGCTCACTTCGTCCTCGTCGCCGTGCGCCGTGATACGTTCGACTCGGTGCCGGTTCCCGACGAACTCAAACGCCGCCTCGCCCCGTACACGCAGCCGTCGTCCGCCGAAGGCGTAGACACTTCCGCCAACAGGACGAGCGAAGAAACATTCCTCGCACATCCCGAATAAGCTTTCGCAGCCTGGAGTTATTCAGATGCCTTCTGACGAATCTAGTATGGAATTTGATCTGTTCGAGGACGTGCGCCTCTCGCTAACGCGCATCCTCGTCAAAGATGGGCGCGACCCCGTCGAGGCCGAGAGGGTAGCTCTGTACGTCGTGCAGGGTATCCGCGACGTGCCCAAGCTGTTGACCGCGCTCGCCAACGCAAGCACGAAGGACGACGCAGATGTTCATAAACTTCTTCACGTCGTCTTGGACAATGCCGCCTCTCTTGAGAAAGCGCGAGCCATCCTGCTCGGCCTCGATAATCCACCGCTTCACTGACGTTCTGCTCAGATAAAATTTCGTCTGGTGCGGATGACGCGAAAAAATCAGAGGGGCCAGACGACGCGTCGGGCCAGTGTGCGCTTGAGGTTCACATAGCCCTGATCGCCGGCAATCAACTCGCACAACGTGCGACGAATGCCTCCGTGCATGCGCGCGAATGAAATCATCCTGTCCGTGAAAGGGCCGCCCCAG
>JAIVJG010000089.1 GCA_020200155.1 Acidobacteriota bacterium
CGGCGGCGCGGGCGCAGACTCCGACGGTCGTCGTCGCGGGCAGAGTGCAGATTGACAGCCTCAACCGCCTCGCCTCGAAAGCGGCGGAGTCGGCCAACGTCAACCTGAGCGAGCAGCTTCTGAAGATCGTCCCGCCGATTCTCTCGAAGGATGACCCCGAAGAAAAAAACATCGGCGAAATGATCGCCGGCCTGCGCGGGATTTACGTCCGGCACTACGAGTTCGACGCAGAGGGCGCTTACGCCGAGAGCGACATCGCGCCGATCCACGCGCAGTTGAGCGGGGCGGGGTGGTCGAGAATCGTCGAGGTTCACAGCCGCCGTGAAGGAGTCAAAAACGTAGAGGTCTATCTCGCGACCACGGGCAGCCGCGTTGATGGCCTCGTCGTCATCGCCGCCGAGCCGAAGCAATTAACGGTCGTCAACATCGTCGGCTCGGTTGATCTGGAAAAACTCCGCAAGCTCGAAGGCAACTTCGGCGTGCCCGACCTCGAAATCGAGCGCGACGAAAAGCCCGCACCCAAAAAGCAGAGCGCCGGCACGCCGAAGAAGAAGCCGTGAGCCGTTGGGAGAAGCGCATGAAAAACTTTGCTCAAAGCTTCCTGCTCACGGCGTCGCTCCTCCTGCTCGTCTCTCTGCCGGTCGAGGCCAAAAACGTGGAGATGGGCGATGTCGTCAAGCTCATCGAAGCGCACTACGGCGTCCGGCACAAAGGCACGCCGCTGCTGGCGAAGATGGGGATGAAGACAGGGCAGTTGGTCGCGAAGAGGCTGATGCACTATAAACACTAACTCGAAGAGGTCGGGTGTCCTTGTGGGCAAGAACGGTGAACGCAAGGCAAAGACCTCTGCCGCGAGCGCTCTCGCACAGGCACCAATCCGGCGCTCAGACCGAACCGAGGCGTCGCGTTCTCGTCGCGCGCAACCATCTGCCGACGAACTGGGATTGCGTGCCTGGAAAACGACGTACAGAAATAGCCGTGATAACGGAGACGCTTAAACCTCCTCACTAATGCCGCTCATTACTTACGACACCTCTGTTTTTAAGAGCTACAAACCGGAAGAGTTTCCTTCCGGTTTTCTCTTTTCCGCCATGGTCATTCAAGAACTGGTCGCGAGCGCCAACGATGATTCCTCAGTTTGCCTTGCGCGTTCAAAATTTATTATAGTGTCTTCACAGCTAAACAGATCGCATTCCACGTCGGCGCTCGTCCGCTTTTGAACTCGACAACTGAAGGAGCATTCGTCATGCATAAGGCTACCCGTCTCTCTCCGTCTCTCTCTCTCTTGGTGTCGCTGCTCGCGCTCGCAGGGCTGTTGACGTGCACGTGGCCGCGCGCCACGTGCGCGCAGCAGCCGGAGTCGCCGCCGGCGGCGGAAGGGCAGCGTGGCCCGGCGGTCGAAAAAAATCCGTTCAAGCCTCTGGCGTATCGCTCCATCGGGCCGTTTCGGGGCGGGCGCTCTTCGGCGGTGGCGGGCGTCGCGAGCCAGCCGATGGTCTATTACTTCGGCGCGACGGGCGGCGGCGTGTGGAAGACGACGGACGGCGGCGCGACGTGGGAATCTGTCTCTGACTCGACATTCAAGACCGGCTCGGTGGGCGCGATTGGCGTCGCGGAGTCTGACCCGAACGTCGTCTATGTCGGGATGGGCGAAGAGACTCTGCGCGGCAACGTCTCGCACGGCGACGGCGTGTATAAATCAACGGACGCGGGACGGACGTGGAAGAAGTCGGGGCTTGAGGACACGCGGCACATCGCGCGCGTGAGAGTCAATCCGAAGAATCCAGACCTAGTCTACGTGGCGGCCATCGGCCACGCCTTCGGGTCGAACACGGAACGCGGCGTCTTCCGCTCGAAGGACGGTGGCAAGACGTGGGAGAAGGTGCTCTATCGAAACGACAAGGCGGGCGCGGTTGACCTCATCCTCGATCCCACGAACCCGAGCATCATCTACGCGGCGATGTGGGAGATCGTCCGCAGGCCGTGGACTTTCGAGAGCGGCGGCGCGGGCAGCGGCATCTTCAAATCAACGGACGGCGGCGACACATGGTCGGAGTTGACGCGTAATACGGGACTGCCGCGCGGCATCATGGGACGCATCGGCATCACCGTCTCGCCCGCGAACCCGGACAGGTTGTGGGCGATTATCGAGGCCGAGGAGGGCGGCGTCTTTCGCTCGGACAACGCGGGGAAGACTTGGACGAAGGTCAACGAGCAGCGCAACCTGAGACAGCGCGCGTGGTATTACACGCGCATCTACGCCGACCCGCAGAACCCTGAAACGGTCTACGTCCTCAACACGGGCTTTTATAAATCGAACGACGGCGGGCGCACTTACACGAACATCTCCGTGCCGCACGGCGACAACCACGACCTCTGGATCGCGCCCAACGACCCGGCGCGCATGATCGAGTCGAACGACGGCGGCGCGAACGTCTCTTTCAACGGAGGCCGCACGTGGTCGGAGCAGGATCAACCCACCGCGCAGTTTTACCGCGTCGCCGTTGACAACGATTTCCCGTACCACATCTATGGCGCGCAGCAGGACAACTCGACCGTCAAGATCGCGAGCCGCACGCCGGACTTCGGCATCAGCCGAGACGACTGGCACGACGTGGGCGGCGGCGAGTCGGGCTGGATCGCGCCGAGTCCGAAGGACTCCGACATCGTCTACGCAGGCTCTTACGGTGGATACCTGACGCGCTACGACCACCGCACCAAACAACTGCGCGAGGTCAACGTCTATCCGGACAACCCGATGGGGCACGCGCCTTCGGATTTGAAGTACCGCTTCCAGTGGAACTACCCGATCCTGTTTTCGCCGCACGATGCGAACACGATGTACGCGGCGGGCAACGTGCTGTTCCGCACGACGAACGAGGGACAGAGTTGGGAAGCCATCTCGCCAGACCTGACGCGCAACGACCGCTCGAAGCAGATAGCTGCGGGCGGGCCGATTACGAAAGACAACACGAGCGTCGAATACTACGACACGATTTTCACCGTCATGGAGTCGCCCGTGCAGCGTGGGCTAATCTGGACTGGCTCGGACGACGGCCTCGTGCAGGTCACGCGCGACAACGGAAAGAACTGGTCGAACGTCACGCCGGGCGGGATGCCGGAGTGGATTCAGATTAACTCCATCGAAGCCTCGCCGCACGATGCCGCGACCGCTTACGTCGCCGCGACGATGTACAAGTCCGACGATTTTCGTCCCTATCTCTACAAGACGAGCGACTACGGCAAGTCGTGGAAGAAAATCACGACGGGCATCCCCGAAGGCGCTTTCACGCGCGTCATCCGCGAAGACCCGGACCGTCGCGGGCTGCTCTACGCCGGGACGGAGACAGGCATGTACGTCTCCTACGACGACGGCGAGCACTGGCAATCGTTCCAACTCAACATGCCCGCCGTCCCCGTCACAGACCTCGTCGTTCAACGTCGAGACAGAGACCTCGTCGTCGCCACGCAGGGCCGAGGCTTCTGGGTGCTCGACGATTTGCCCGCGCTGCAACAGATGACGGACGCGATACGCGCCGGGCAGGCTGAATCTCAACTGCTCAAGCCCGAAGATGCCTATCGCTTTCAAGGCTTCGGCGCGCCCGTCCCCGCCACCGCGACCATCGGACAGAATCCGCCGGGCGGCGCAGTCGTCTATTACTACCTGAAGAACAAACCGGCGACCGACGTGACGCTTGAGTTTTTCGACGCGGCGGGAAAATCAATCAGGAAGTTCACGGCGAAAGCGCCTCCGCGCCCGACGCCGACCCCGACGCCAACTCCGGCGGGCGGAACCGCCGGACAGCAGGGCACGTCGAGCGCGCCCGGCTCGGCGCAGGTGCAACAGCCGCCGGAGCAGCCCGCCGCGCCTTCAGGGGAAGAAGCGTCTGCGTTTGGCGCGGGCGGCGGCGTCGCCGCGCAGCCGCGCGTGACGACGGACGCAGGACTCAACCGCTTCGTCTGGGACATGCGCTACACGGACGCCGCTCGCTTCCCCGGCATGATCCTGTGGGGCGGCGACGTGCGCGGCCCGCGCGCCGTGCCGGGCACGTACACCGTGCGGCTCACGGTTGACGGCAAGACCTTGAGCGAGAGCTTCGACATCAGGAAAGACCCGCGCGTGACGACGACGACGGAGGAGTTCGCCAGACAGTTCACGCTGCTCTCGAAGATTCGCGACAAGCTGACGGAGACGCACAACGCCATCAACGGGATTCGCGACGTGCGTCGTCAGGTTGAAGACCTCGTCAAGCGGGCGGCGGATCAGCCGGGCGGAAAGGTCGTGGCGGAGAGCGGTCGAAGTTTGAACGCGAAGCTGACCTCCGTCGAAGAGGAGCTTTACCAGACGAAGAACCAGAGCAGCCAGGACCCGCTCAACTTCCCGATTCGTCTCAACAACAAACTCGCCGCGCTGGCCTCCATCGTCGCGAGCGCAGACGCGCCGCCGACCGTGCAGTCCTACGCGCTCTACGAGGAACTCGTCACGCAGATTGACGCGCAGTTGCAGAAATTCAACGCGTTGATGACGAACGACCTCAAGGCTTTCAACCGTCTCGTGCGCGAGCAGGACATCCCGGCAGTGATCGTCAAACCGGCGACGCCCGCCGCAGCGCAGTGACCGGAAACAGAGAGCGATAAGACGACAAGCGGAAGGCGGTCGGGACTCTCACGAATCCTGACCGCCTTCCGCTTGTCGTCTGCCGGTCGCGGCAGCGGCTTTGTTCCTTTCCGCCGTTAGTTGCGCGACGGGTAGATGCCCTCCAGTGCGATAATGAAGTTGACGGTCAGGTAAGGCTGGATGTTGTCGTGCGGCTGGCCGCCGCCGGTGGGGCCAATCATATTTGGGTTCAACGCCGTCCCGTCGGGCGTCGGGTCATAGATGGTGCCCTGAGTCGCAGTCGAGAGCAGCTTGCCAGCCGGCTTCGATGAAGGCGCTTCTTCCGCTGCCGTGGCGAAAGCCTGGTGATTGTGTGGGGGCATCTGGTTGACATTCAGCGTGACAGATTCGTTTCCGCCGCCCTGTCCGAGGCTGTAGTTAGACAATCCCGGCCCCTGCCCGGCGTGGACGGGGATGCGCGAGCGCAAATCGGGCAGAGCAAAAGTTGTCTGCCCGTTGCCGCCGTAGGTCGTGCCAAGAAGGGAAAACAGCGCGGTGTTCTGTGCGATGGGCAAAATCTGGCCGTTGCAGAGCGCCCAGCCGCGCGGCGCGAAGTTGCCGCCGAACATCCTGATTTCAGCTATAAATGGTTCAGACATAAATTTTCTTCTCCTCTACGGAACGAAACCGTGCTTGACGGTTTCCTGAATCGAAAGTCAAAGGTACGCTCCTGCACGGCACGAGGCGAGGCCGAAACTCCCGCTGGTAGAACTCCGTCAAGAAACGTTTATCTCCGGGTGAGAGCATGGAGGCCAGCCGCGCCTTTGCCGTTGACAGGAGCGTTGAGATATTGCTTAACGTTGCAAGGGGCGTGATTGTAAAGCTTCGCGTGTTGCAATTCAAGAGAAGTTTTTTGACGTGCTTTCGAGCCGCACCTTATTCACGCCCTTCGTGCGCGCTTGGGTTAGGAAGAGGCACATCCGCCCGTCAATTCCGTCCCGGCGCGCGATAGTGGTTGCAAGCTCACGGCGACACGGATTTCGATTACCATATGAAGCGCACTGCCAGGAATCTGTAAACGCTGCGCACGCCCCGGCACCACGCGGACGCCGTCTTGAACAGCGTTTCAGGTAATCCAAAAAGAAAAGGCCGGAGATGGTCTCTCCGACCTTTATGATTTCTGGGAGGCAGAGACTCGAACCCCGATAGCCAGATCCAGAGTCTTACTTGAGCCGATTAGCTAAGCACCCATGCAAAATTAAGTTGAAGAATGTAGTTCTTTGAAAGCGACCTTATACTCCACGCCGACTTGATTGAAGATGTGATATATCTTCTTCCTGAATTTGCTCAACGACCCGTAGGCGATGCGTCGGCGCATTGTCTAAGACCAGCACCGTTGGCCGATCTACATACCGGCAGAAGTCATCTATTGAGTCAATCAAAAACTGACTGTTGATATTGGCCCGACTCTCATAGGTCACACAGAAATTGTCAGGCCGGAATATACCAAACAGATTCACCTTCTTATCTCGCTGCGGAAAGATTTCAACCCGCTCACCTTTCGGCGACCAACCGTAAGGCAAACACGGAGTCATCGAAAAGGCGCTCTCATCGCCAAAATAAAGAGCAATCCGCCCGGCCAAATACAATTGCCAGACTTGCTTTAACAGTTGCTCTTTCTCGGCTCTTTCCTCTGCCACTTGCCGCGACCTGAGGCTCTTGCGGAAGCGACAGAAGCGATAACCATTTTTTTTAAGAACCGCTTCAACGTGTCCGGGTGCATCTGCAAGTCAAACGCTTCTTCGAGCTTTGCCACCACGGTTTTCACCGACTGCGGATGCCTGGCAATCTCAGCTTTCACGGTTTGCAAATGAAGCGGATTCTGCGTACTGAGTTTAGACTTGCGGCCACGTCCCGGGCGAGTCTCCAAACCCTTGATGCCTTCCTCCTCGTAGCGGCTCAACCAGCCGTTGACGACCATCTCGCAGCACCCGAGGAGTTTGCCAATTTCCAGCGAAGAGCGTTTCTTGCTTTTCAAGAGAACCATCTGGCAGCGCCTGCGAAATGCATGACTCTTGCCTTTGCGATAGCCATTCTCAAGCGCGGTTCGGTGCTCAGTGGTCAATTCGATAACTTTTGTTTTACCCATACGGGCAAATAGTCTAACCTATTTCTGCATGAGTGCTTAAGTTTGGATACGATTATAAATCTTGTGTTTAGTTAGTTTTATCCTCTGATTGGGTTTAGCCAAGTTTGGATGAAAATGATGTGTTTCAGAGAGTTGGCACACACTTGGCACACAGGATAATGAATGCGATTTAGTAATATGTGGTAATTGTAATCAAATAGACGAATAAAGGTTTCTGCATGCTAAAATGTTTCATTTTCTCAGTGTAGTTGCATTGTATTGAGTATGTTTTTGTTTGGCAATTGCCGCCCTTGATCTTAACTGCGCTATTCTGATTTTGGCTAGTTTGGGTAAGTTAGCAGACCATTGGCAGTTCAGAGATGGGAGAGTACTCAATGTGATTATCTCCGCGTTTGACGGGATGAGGGCGTTGAAACGCGACGTCATAGCGAAAGTTATGAGATGAAGGGGGACGCCGTATCATGTTGTCAGCGTCGCTTTTTCATTGACGCATATCCCTGCGTCACACTATCTTTCATGCGCCTGACGAGTAACAAGGTGGAGAAGAGAACATAAGAGCGGTAAAAGTCGCCCTCCAGAGGTGTTAGACCGCCGATGGCGGTAAAAGTCGGCTTTTTCGGGTGTTAGACCGCTCGGAGCGGTAATTGTCGGCTATAGTCGTAAAATACCGCCTGTAGCGGTCTAATGAGCGTTAGCCCGCTGAATTGAATACAAGATTGTGAGCCTGAAAGGATCACATAAGGAATGGATCATCCTGGGTGCCATTAACGGCATTCTCTTTGGTATGTTGTTAGAGCTTATATTCCGCTCAATATTCCTTTACGAAAAATATGTCCAACGGCAGTCGCCGATCTCTCCCGGTCTTCACATTGATATGGCTCCGTATCCTTTTAGCTGGTGGTATCTCCCAGTCTTGTTTCTTGTCCTCGTCACGTTGGCAAGTCTTCTCGTGCATCGGTACTTATCTTCACACATAAAATCTCGCATCTGGCTTTGGCAGGTCATCGGGTTTGCCGCCGTGCTTGAGTGTTGTCTATATGCCGCAATCCTAAGTTGGTATCATTGGTATCGTGGATTTGCTTTCTTGGGAGTTGCGGATTTAGTGCAGGCTATGGAGTCCGGGTTGAAAACCTGCTTACTATTTCTGCCGGTCGCTCTCGTGTTCAATCTGCTCTTTGCCGTAGGTTTGCGTTTTCGGAAGGTCGAGTTGCCGTGAATCGGCGCGGGCTAACAAGTCATTGGAGATGACGCCCAATAGAATGCTTCTCATTATGCTTCCTAGCGATGAGGGTGGATGCTGTTCGCGGGGCGCATCTCAATTCCAGCGTTCGGCGTTTCTTGGTGATATGAATAAATTACTTTTACTACTCGTGATGATTGTCTTTGCCCCTGTTGTTTGCCTTGCACAGAACGATGCTGCAATCGTTCAGGCAGATGCGAATGCTTGTGAGCTAAACAGTTTGTATTTCGATATTATTCGCAATGAGTTAGCGAGTAATCCGACAGCCCGAGTTACTGCAAAGTTTTACGCTGGCAAAGACGAAGATAATGTTGTCAGTAAAAAACGCGCTGATTACGTCCGAAAGTTTTTGGAACAACATAAAGGATTTGACCCTTCGCGTCTTGAGTTTTCCAACTCTGGACAGCTTGATACAAAAGAAAATCCGAAGATTGAGTTTTATATTGTGCAGTCTAACGAGTCTGATGGAAAACTCTATCTTGTGTCATACGCGCAACCGAACAAAACGCCGTGTTTGGATTGTTGCGAGGATGAGCGAGTTTTTCCTCAGTACATCGGCAGTAAACCGAGAAGGAAGATGACGAATCAACGGAAGAAGCGCAAAGTAATAAAGACACGCCGAACAAGTCGCTGAAGGTGACTCGCATTACGCTTCGCTTCATGCTCGCACCTTAGCTCCAGCGTTATGCTGCTTCGAGGTCGTGGTTGATATGAGAGCCAAACCGGGTAATGTCCTCGCAATAATTTATCTGCTGCTTGCAGGCGCGGCGCTATTTCTTATCGTGGCCTTTCCTCCGCCCGGCGATTTAGCGTACTTGAGTACCTACGGGCTGGGGGGAATCTGGCTCCTTACCCTCCCGTGGAGTATGCTCATGATTCTTTTCGCGTGGGCTTTGATTCACGACACTCAGAATCCGATCTTCCTGTTATTCTTTGCCGGGTGCGCGGTATTGAACGCATACCTCATTCGCCACGTCGCGAATGGCGTTGCAAATCAGCCGAGGTAAGTAGGGGCGTGATTCATGACAACGCGCAGCATAACAACGGCATGCAGCGGACGCGCCTCCAGCGTAATTCTTGTCTTTGGCGGTTCGTGCGCGCCGCTGATGCCGGGCGTTATGCTGCTTCGTTAGAGGAAAGGTGTTTGCGTGAATTTTCAGGAGCTTAATGGAACGTCTCTCGCTATTCTCTTGGCTGGAGAGGATGAGGATTGGTCAGTCTTGCGTGGCACTATCCGCCAGGAAGGCGAAGTTCTGCTGCTTGACCATAGCGCGGGTGAACAGCCCTTCGTAATTCAGCCTGAGTGGTTAAACCGCATCAAGCCTGTTCCGGCGGATTTGAGCGACATCCTCATGGAGGCGGATTTCTTCTTGCCTCTTTCCGTGGGTGCACTGCCAGAGGGCGCTGATCCGAGCAACTACATTCACACAGGGTTGAAGCTGCCAGAGTGAGCGCGGTTAATCGTGCGGGCAGCATAACAACGGCATGCAGCGGACGCGCACCCAGCAGGTCTTTTATCTTTAACGAATCGTGCGCGCCGCTGATGCCGGGCATTATGCTGCTTATTCATCGGAGCATCAAGATAGTATGAGGGCTCTTACCTTAATTGTTGTTCTCATCGCGGCGGCGACTCCCATGCTCCCGGTCGCGCAAGCATCTTCTCCCAGCTCAATCCGCGACATAGATTTTCGCAACTTCTCTTATCCAGAACTTCCGACCGGAAAATGCTCAATGAGCAGGGTTCGCGTGCGGAATGGTAGGTA
>JAIVJG010000309.1 GCA_020200155.1 Acidobacteriota bacterium
TTTCTATAGAGTCTACTGTTTCGTACGAGGTTCCAATCCATTCCCATCTGCTGAGCTGTCATTTCTACATATTCTGCGAATTCGTCAAAGTCCAACCCCAACACTTCAAGGTACTGAGACTTGGGAACACCTAAAGTTAATCTAGCTGTAAAAATAACACGGGAGGAAGAGCTATATCTGTCAAAGGTTCTGCCCACTATTTTTAACATCGTATGAAGAACATCATTCTGTTCTTCGACCATCAATGAATCCACATCATCAACGACTATCAACGCGGGGATCGTCCTCAAGGATTCTATGACCTCTTCCTCTAATTCAACTCTCGACCACTCTTCTTTGATCTCGGAAGGGGAATACCCATACTCCTGTAGGATTGCTTTCAATAAACTTTCGGTATCTTTGAAATCAATACGCTCGGTATTGATGTAGTTGGCACTAGCAGCAATGTAGTATCGCTGTTTAGCGCTAAACCACATTACGTATTCCAGTCCATGAGGAGGCATACGCACTATATCCTCCGCAAACTCTCTTACAATTGTGGTCTTGCCTACGCCGCCCACTCCTGCCAGAAGTTTCCCTGGGCTGTAATTATCAGATAACCATACCCATAGCTGCTGTAAATATCCTTCTCGCCCAATAAACTTGATAAAGCCAGGGTCTCGTCCCCTCAGATTATTAGTTAAAGAAACAACTAAGGGCGCTGCCTCATCAACAACTTGCCGCTTACCTTGGGCAATAAGAAACACATAATCCTCAGTAGTTGATACAGGCTTACACTCATCCCCTTTCCGTAAATAAACAGTATCTTTTTGGTATGCAGCCTTACCTCTTGAATTAGTGGGAGGGGCTTTAACTAAATGCTTTGGGACAACATTGTCTGGGCGTTGCGGGATGAATAGTAATCCTAGAGTTTTTATCTCTGCGCCAGCATGAATCTCATGATAGACGAATATACACTCAATGAGCTGTTTAACTACCCCCTCTACCTGCCTATTGAACTTATCGCAATCAAAATCGCCACTGAATCCAACAATTTCTCTTGGGGAGTCACTGACCCCAATTATGAGATAGCCTCCATATGAATTGTAAAAAGAGACCACATCCTTGATCAGACTAGCGACTTCAAAGGCATGATCCTTTTTCTCCTCTTCGGTTTGGTTGGGAGGGGCCGGGTAGGGGGGCAATTGGGACTTATAGTCCCACATTTCCCTCTCCTGAGTAAGAGGCTTTCCATGCGGCAGTAACTCTTCCAAAACCCTATGTCCGACGTTCCCTTCTTTAACGAGGCCATGTAATCTTCTTCGTCGCGCGAATGCGCTGCCGCTTGTTAAGGTGGAAGCTACCATTATCAACCTCCCAAATTTCACTTAGTAGAAATGAGGATACCGTGCGGTCTATTTATTGGAAAAAGATAACTGCTCAACAACGTAGAGCGTAAAGTACGTTGCCGCATTCTTCTAACTGAAAGAATGGTTTTTTGAACTGCCCGAAGCAGGCGAAACCTTAGCAGGTTACAAGAAATTATGTCAACAGTGCGATTAGATTTCTAATCACCTCATCCAACAAAGAAGTCGAAAGAAGTCAATTGTCCCGTTCAAGATACCAATCTCAGTTTTATCTCCTTTCTACCCTCTAAGGTAGAAACTAAAGCCGGTTTTTCGCCCCGAACAGTAAAGCAATCTAACGCCCGGCATCACCCGCGCCCATGAGATGCTTCGTGATGGGGCGTCGGGTGCATGCCGTTGTTAGACGCTGGATGAGGTGATGCGAAGCGTTCTGCGACCCGATACTCGCTATCCTTCTTCATCTTTACTTCATCGGCATATAGTAGCCTTGGCGGGCACTCACTTCCACTTTCCGCTCCTTACCCTGTGAGTCACGCGCCCTGACTCGCACCTCTAGGCGGTGCATATGTTTGTCGTCCAATTCGCTCTCGCTCAGCGTGAACCCGAGGTTGTATCGAGCTGTCAGATTTCCGATCAGCTTCTCAAGGGCGGGGCCATAATCTTTCTTCTTTCGCGCGCGCAGGTAATCCCCGCCAGTCTCTTTAGCCATGTATTGCGGAACATCATAGTTCTCGGTCAAATCATTATTCGATGCCTCAAGAGCAGGCGCCAACAAGGCTAAATATTTGTTAGTTCCTGTGATGAGTGCGTTGAAGGTCACATTCGCGCTGACCAAATTTCCAATCATCTCATCACGCTCAGCACGTTGGATCAGGAAAACCGTGTCCGTCACCAGCACGACGCGCGTCTGTGATCGCGGCCGCTGCAATGCGATCGCGAGCGCGGCGTCCTGAATAACTTTCGGAGCTCTGACCGTCGTCTTGGTGTTGTCCCTCTTCGGCAGTCCGGTGAGGGTCGAACTCACCTTCGCGCGGTCGCGGGTGAGATCGGCGAGCATGTGACCGGTCCCGTGGCGCCACACCAGCATCAGAGCCACCTCATCCTCCAGGGGGAGCTTAGCCAGCGCAGCTGCCAACGAGTTGACGACCTCAGGTGCTTGTAAACTCTTCCTCGCGCCGTCGTCGAGCGGAGCTAAGACGATTAGCAGAGCTAGCGGGCGCTTGTCCCCGCTCCCCTCACGACTAAAATAGGAGATCGGGCGTGGCTTACCGTTATCGAGCACCTCGAAGTCCTCACGCGTCAGCCCCTCGACCGGCTCTCCCGTCCGCTTGTCTTTGACGAGCGTGTCAATGAACACGACGCGCGTGTTGACGCGCACGACCTCCTCGGCTGGGTCTTGTGTCGTTGTCGAACCCTGTCGCTCGACCGTTCTCGGTCGCTCCTGTCCAACGCCAAGAGCAGCAAAGCAGAACGACCCCAGCAAGCAAGCCAAAAGAAGCCGTTTATCTTTCGTCCGCATAATTCTAACTCCAGCAGCTTCTAGACTCCATCAACTAGACGCTTAACAGTATGGAATGGTTAACAAGGCGAAGCGTCTAACGCCCGGCATCACCAAAGCCGACTGATATCGACGATAACTTGCCCGCTCGGATCAAGCGCGATGTGCGCGCGGTCAAGCGGGCGCGGAGCCGGCCCCTCGCAGTTCATGCCATCTCCATCGAAGGTGCTCCCCATGCAGAATCCGCTCTCGTGGCACGGGCATTTGAACTTGCGCTCCTGCGCGACCCAATCGGGCGTGCAGCCTTGATGCGTACATCGCGCGTAAATGACGTACAGCCGCTCCGAATTACGCACGACGCAGATGCGGCGCTCTTGTAAAAACTGTGTGTGCATCCCGACGCCGAAATCAGAGACGCGTCCGATGCTGCCTACTGAACTCGGCTCGAAAATCGCCTTTGGAATAAAAGGGCGCGTCAGCAGTGAGATAAGCCTGGGACCGGCGGCTAGGAGGGCGACTCCCATAGCACCGCCTGATGCCACGAGCGCCCCCCAAATAAGTTGACGACGTGTCAAATAGTTAAACCTCCACGCATGAACTTTCGGCTCGAAGCGCCGCCCAACGCCCGGCATCACCCGCGCCCTGCTGCCGTGAAGGATAACAGACCCGCTAATTGGGCGTCGGGTGCATGCCGTTGTTAGGCGGCGGTTTCCGATCACCGACAGCCTACTTTCCTGAATTTGTCAGAATATTTATCAACTAAAGAATCTAGCCCCCAACTAACACTGAATGCATAATCCCAACCATAGCCCGCATCCTGCCCGGCGTATTGCAAATTCGCCCTGTACCCACCTTTGCAATAACGCGCAGTTTTACCGCCGAAATCCCTACCCCAGTCCCTCATCTCATCCTCTTCGTAAAATACCCAGCCGTGCCTGGCAAGTTCAATATCATAATGGGCGCGCATATCCGCATAAGAGAGATTTGTGCTGTACCCACACGTGACGAGAGCCTGGCTAGTCTTGTGGGTAGCCTTATAGTCACAAGCTCTTGCACTAGGCATCGGCTCAATTGATTTAAACTCATTCTCAAGCTGACTCTGAACCACCTGAGCTTTCGGCCCATTTATAGCAAAGTCGTAAACCATGAAGGCAAAAAATCCCACCACCCAGATAAGTCCGATCCATTTCCAAATCTGCCTAACTCGACTCTTAATATTCACAACCAATCCCCGTTGTACTTATATTGTAGCCGCCTAACGCCCGGCATCACCCGCCGCGCACGCAACCCGATTACGGCCAAGTCTTGCGGATGAGAGCCGCGCTATTCGCGGTCGGGTGCATGCCGTTGTTAGATGTTGCCCCACGACTCGTGAAGGCTTGCACATTAAGCCCCTTCGTCGAACAACATCCGAACCAGGGGTAGATAGCGGACGCAATACGCGGC
>JAIVJG010000255.1 GCA_020200155.1 Acidobacteriota bacterium
TTCACACGACTTCAGCGAGCGGCAGGGCGACTACTCGCGCGCCTTCGGCAAGGACGGCGTCTATACGCCGCAGATGATCGTTGACGGCCAGACGGAATTTAACGGCGGCAATCGCGGCATGGCCTTAGAAGCCATCGCCCGCGCCGCACGCACCCCGAAGGCCGACGTGCAAGTCACCGGCGCACCGGACGGCAAGGGCATCAAGCTTGCGGTGCGCGTCGAGCATCTGCCACAGGTCAGCGCGGGCGACACCGCCGACGTGATACTGGCGTTGACGGAGAGTAATCTTTCGTCGAGCGTCGGGAGCGGCGAGAATTCCGGGCGCAGGCTGACGCACGTCGGCGTCGTGCGGCGCTTGAGCGTACTCGGCAATCTGACAGAGTCAGCGAAGAACGCATTCACGGCGGAGCCAATCGTGACGCTCGACGGCAAATGGCGACGCGCGAACATGCGCGCCGTCGTCTTCGTGCAGGAGCGCGCCAGCAGGCGTATCATTGGCGCGGTTTCTTATAGTCTGGGCGGTTGAGATGGAATCGCGCGCCCTTTAAATCCGTCGCAGCCGGCGGGCGCGTATTTCCTATGAGCGACTGAACGGCGAGAGATTGGTCAAAGAGATGGTGATAAAAAAAGCCGGCGACATCAAAAGCAGCGAGATTACAGACCGGAAGACTTACCTCAACCGGCGACAGTTCATGCGCGGCGCGACGCTCGCAGGCTCGGTTGTCGCGACAGGCTTTCTTTATCGCCAGCTTCTCGCGCCGGAGCCTGTGCTGCCGACGCCGACGGGAAAAGTCGCGCCGGACGCGCAAGCCGCGCCTAAGCAGTGGGGGCTGCCCGGTGAAGAGGCGACTCCCTATCAGGACATCACGCACTACAACAACTTCTACGAGTTCGCGACCGACAAGTATTCCGTCGCGCGCACGAGCCAAAGCTTGGTGACTCGCCCTTGGACGGTCTCGGTCGAGGGGTTGGTGAACAACCCGAAGGTTTACGACCTGGACGAACTGCTCAAGCTCGCGCCGCAGGAGGATCGTATCTACCGGCATCGTTGCGTCGAGGGCTGGTCAATGGTCATCCCCTGGCTCGGTTTTTCGCTCTCCGAAGTCTTGAAGCGCGCCGAGCCGCAGGGCAACGCCCGATTCGTCGCCTTCGAGACCGTCAACGACAAGAAACGTAACATCCCTCTGACTGATGCGCTCGACTGGCCTTACGTCGAAGGCTTGCGGCTCGATGAAGCCATGCATCCACTGGCGACGCTTGCGAGCGGAATTTACGGCGAAGCCCTGTTGCCGCAGAACGGCGCGCCGATTCGTCTCGTCCTGCCTTGGAAGTACGGTTACAAGAGTATTAAATCCGTCGTTCGCATCAAACTTGTCGAGCGGATGCCGCCGATGACGTGGAATCTTGCAGAGCCGACGTTGTACGGCTTTTACTCGAACGTCAATCCGAAGTTCGCGCACAGGCTGCGCGACCAGACCGCCGAGCGGCGCATCGGCGAGTATGGCAAGCGCGAGACGCAGATGTTCAACGGATACGGCGACGAGGTCGCGCAACTTTACGCGGGGATGGATTTGAACTACTACTTCTGAGGGTTTGAAGCGTTGAAAGAGATCAAGTTCTACAAAGTCGCCATTTTCATCAACGCCCTCGTGCCGCTCGCGCTCGTCGGTTGGGACTGGCTGCACGGGCGTCTGGGCGCAGACCCTCTGAACTTCGTCACGCGGACGACGGGCACTCTGACGCTCGTCTTTCTCATGTTGACGCTCGCCGTCACGCCGGCTCGCAAAATCACGGGTGTACAGTGGCTGATTCGTTTCCGGCGGATGCTCGGACTCTACGCCTTCTTCTACGGCTTCCTGCACTTCACGGCCTACGTCTGGTTCGACAAGTTTTTTAATCTGCGCGCCGCCGCCGAAGATGTGTGGCGGCGTCCATTCATCATCGTCGGGCTGACGAGCTTTTTCCTGATGGTGCCGCTCGCGATTACTTCGACGAACGGGATGATTAAGCGACTCGGCGGCAAGCGTTGGCAGCGTCTGCACAAACTCGTCTACCTGACGGCCATCGGCGGCGTCCTGCACTTTTACCTGCTCGTCAAATCCGACACGCGCCGACCCGTAATCTTCGGCGCGATTCTCGCCGTGCTGCTCGGCTATCGCCTCTACGTCGCCTATTCGAGCAAACTCAAAGCGAAACCGCTCTCGCTCACGCAAACGGCTCCGCCTCGCTAGACTTGTGCGCGAACAAACTGAAACGGGCGCGACTGTAATCAACAGTCGCGCCCGTTTCCCGCTTGATCTTAAAACAAAACTTCGTTAGTGCTTGCCGCGTCCCTGCTTGAACACCTGGCGCTCGCCGCGCTCGTGCGTTCTCAGCGCCTGGCGCTCGTCGCGCTGGTGCTCCGAGAGGCCGCGCATCGCGCCGCCGCGATGGCCGCCGGTCAGTGTGTCGCGCAAGGCGTCGCGCTCTGAATGCTGGTGCTCTCTGAGATCACGCCGCTCAGTGCGTTCGTGGCGTTTCAAGAGGCGTCTCCCGATCCTGAAGTTGTCGTTGTCGCGGTGGTTGCGATCCCAGCCGCGATGCCGCCCAATCGTCCAGCCCAGATGCCGGCCACGATTATGTCCCTTGCCGTGTCCCCCGTGCGCCAGCGCTGAAAGACTCATGCCGGCGAGCAAAACCGCGCCTAGCGCGAGTGCGCTAATCGTGCGCGCGAGTGTACGAATATCGAATCTCATCTTCTTTTCCTCCAACTCGAAATGATTAAACGGGAGAGATTTGCCGTTCCGACGTAAAGCGGTTAAGACCACTACGAATGTACTTGGCAATTACGATGCCGCAAAAACAAAGGCCAATAGCGAAGGGCGAAAGGGTGGACGAAAAGCATTGAAATCAGTGCGGCTTCAGGCATCCTTTCGCACTTCGCCTTTCGTCTCCGGCCTTTTCTTCCGCCGCTTGCCATTCCGCGCCCGGCTCGCGTAAATTAACGACTCAGCCTGTTTGTTCTATCATCCCGCGCTCACGCTTGAACTCGAACGGCGAGCTAAGGCCGACGGGCGACCACGCCGTCCGCGAAAATTCTTTGAAAGGAAGTTTCGTCATCCAGCCATGAAAGTTTATCCGACCAACTCCATACGCAATCTCGCCGTCGTCGGGCACGGCGATTCCGGTAAGACGCAGCTCATCAGTTCCCTCCTCCACCTCGCCGGCGCGACCCCGCGCTGGGGCAAGGTTGAAGAGGGCACGACCGTCACAGACTATGAGGAAGATTCCATCGCGCGCAAAGTGACTCTCAACACCGCGCTCGCGCACGGCGAATGGCGCGAGCACAAGATCAACTTCATAGACACGCCCGGCTATGCCGCCTTCGTCACGCACGCGCGCCCTGCGCTTCGCGTCGCGGACTGCGCGCTCGTCGTCGTGGACGGCGTCAACGGCGTCGAGGTGCAGACGGAGAAGACGTGGGCCTACGCCAACGAGTTCATCGTCCCGCGCATGATGGTCATCAACAAGCTCGACAAGGAACGCGCGGACTTCGGCGCGGCTCTCGACAGCGCACGCCACACCTTCAGCCGCGCCATCGTTCCCTTCACGCTCCCCATCGGGCAGGAAGCGAACTTTCGCGGCGTCGTGGACATCGTTCATATGAAGGCATACGAGTTCGACGCGAGCGGCAAGGCGAAGGAGATTGACATCCCTGCGACGGGGCGCGAGTTGGCGGACAAGGAGCGCGAGCGTTTGATCGAAGTCATCGCGGAGTCGGACGACGCTTTGATGGAGAAGTATTTCGAGCAGGGGACGCTGCCCGAAGAGGACATCATCCCGAACATCAGCAAGGCCATCGCCGCGAGCCGCCTGTGTCCGGTCTTCGCCGTCTCTTCAAACACGCTGGCCGGCCTCTCGTCGCTCCTCGACGGCATCATAGACTACGCGCCCGCGCCCGACACGCACGAGGCCGAGCACGGCAAGGCGAGCGCAGACAGCGACGACGGCGAGCCGCTCACGCGTCGCTACAACGCGGGAGAGCCTTTCTCCGCAGTAGTCTTCCGCACCATCGCCGACCCGTTTGCCGGGCGCATCAATGTGTTGAAGGTCATCAGCGGCCACGTCAAGCACGACGCGACGGTGCAGAACACGACGCGCGGCGTTGCGGAACGTCTCGGCGCGCTTCACTCGATGCAGGGAAAGCAGCTCGACAAGGTTGAAGAGGCCAACGCGGGCGACATCATCGCGTGCGTCAAGCTCAAGGAGACGCAAACCGGAGACACTCTGGCCGACAAGGCCGCGCCGATTGTTTACGACAGTCTCGAATACCCGGAGGCCGCCATCGCCTTCGCCATCGAGCCGAAGTCCCGTCAGGATGAAGAGAAGATCAGCGTCGCGCTTCACAAGATTCTCGAAGAAGACCCGTCGCTCCATTTCACGCGCGACGCGCAGACGAAAGAGTTCATCCTTTCCGGCTCCGGCCAGCTACACATCGAGACGGTGGTTGAGAAACTGAAGAACCGCTATCACGTAGAGGTCGCGCTGCACCCGCCGAAAGTTCCCTACAAGGAGACGATCACGCAGCGCGCGGAGGTGCAGGGACGCCACAAGAAACAAACCGGCGGGCGCGGGCAGTTTGGCGACTGCAAAGTTGTCTTCGAGCCGCTGCCGCGCGGGGGCGGCTTCGTTTTCGAGGACAAGATTTTCGGCGGCTCTGTCCCGCAGCAGTTTCGCCCCGCCATCGAGAAAGGAATCGTCGAGGCGGCGCACCACGGCGCGATTGCGGGTTATCAACTCGTGGACTTCAAGGTCACGCTCGTGGATGGTTCCTACCACCCTGTTGACTCCGACGAGCACAGTTTTCGCGCCGCCGGTCGCAAGGCTTTCCGCAACGCCATTGAGAAGGTCAAGCCGACGCTCCTTGAACCGATCATGGATGTCGAGGTGAACGCGGCCATCGAGTGCAGCGGCGACATCATGGGCGACCTCAACTCGCGCAGGGGCCGCGTGCAGGGCATGGAGATGCGCGGCAAGAATCAGGTCGTCAAAGCGCAGGTGCCGATGTCCGAGATGCTCGACTATCAATCCAAGCTCAACTCGATCACGGCGGCGCGCGGCTCCTTCCACATGGAATTCTCACACTACGATCCCGTGCCCGGTCAGATCGCGCAGAAGATCGTCGAGCAGGCACGCGCCGAGGGCAGAATCCGCGCCGAGGAGGAAGAGTAAGAATCATGTCGCGCAAGTTGGCAAAACGCTGGATCACTGCCGACGAGTACGAGCGCATGGGCGAGGCGGGCATCTTCGCGCAGGACGCCCGCCTTGAACTCATCGAAGGAGAGATTTACGAAATGTCACCAATCGGTAGCCCTCACGCCGCGTGCGTTACTTTTCTCAGCCGCCTTCTCAACCTCCAGTTCAGCGATACAATGATCGTCAGCACGCAAAATCCGATTCGTCTCAACGACTTTTCCGAGCCGCAGCCGGATGTGGCGCTGCTCAGGTGGCGCGACGATTTTTACAGGCGCGAGCACCCTCGCCCCGCCGACGTGCTGCTCGTCATCGAAGTCGCGGACTCGACCGTGGAGACGGATCGCACCGTCAAGATGCCTCTCTACGCGCAGGCCGGAATCACAGAGGCGTGGCTTGTAAACTTACCGGAGTCGCGCGTCGAGATTTATTCCGACCCGTCAAACGGCGTGTATCAAACAATGAAGCACGCCACGCGCGGCGAAGAGGCGCAGTCCGTCAACATCCCTCAACTCTGCGTCGTGATTGCTGAACTTTTGGGATGAGTGGCTCGTTTATGGTCTCACGCACGACACTGACATGAATACTTAACCCAGGTTGCTAGTCAGCGGTTGCGCCGCCCGATGTGCAGAAAGGCTTCCGCCTTTCCGTCTCGCCGGCTAATAAGTTGTGGCGGCTGCGCCACCCCCGAGGTGCGGATTCACGGCTGGCTTGAGACGGCGCAGCCGCTCGTTTTCATACTGACGGACGGCTCCGGGCGCTCCGGTCAATCGAGACTCGACGCGACGGCTCGTTACCTCCGACGCCTCCGTATCAAGACCGGCAGCGTCTTCGGGCGCTTCACAGACCTCGAAATGTACCGCGCCATCCTCGGCCACGAATTCGCGTTCTTTATCGCGCTGGCAGATGAACTGGCGGGGGTCTTCGTCTCCGAAAATATCGAGCGAGTGGTCGGCGACTCGTCCGAGGGCTACAACACGACTCACGACATTTGCCGCCTCGTCATCAACACAGCCGTCGAGTTGTCGAACAGGCGGACGGGCCGGCGCACGACTAATTACGACTTTCCGGTGGTTAATCGCCCCAATCACTGCCCGGAAATCCAACGCGCGGGCGCGCTCTGGCTCAATCTCGACGAGAAACTGTTCGAGCGTAAGTTGGCCGCCGCGAGAGAGTTTTACCCCGAACTCTTCGCCGAAGTTGAAGCCACGCTGAACGGCGACGCAAAAGGCCCTCTGGCAGATTATCTACGGTTCAAAAGCGGCGACGACGACGGCACTGCCTCGCCCCGTTTGAGCCTCGATGTCTTTCGCGTCGAATGCCTGCGTCCCGTCTCGAACCATCGCAGCAACAACGGCGCTCAAGCCGGGGAGACGCCTTTTTATGAATGGCACAGCGAGCGGCAGGTAGCGAGCGGCGTCTACGAACACGTGATTCGCTACCGCGAACACATCCTGCCGCTGGCCGAAGCGTTGCGGGAGCACGTCGAGAGGAGTCTGTGTTGAGCGGGCTGCGGATTCTGCTGACGAACAACTCCCTCGCGCATCGCGCCGGTACGGAACTTTACCTGCGCGATCTGGCCGTCAATCTCCTTAAACGCGGGCACACGCCCATCGCCTACAGCGCCAACCTCGGCGAGATGGCGCAGGAGTTGCGCCGCGCCACCGTCCCCGTCATTGACGACCTTCGCCAGCTTTCCACGCCGCCCGACATCATCCATGGACAACATCACGTCGAAACGATGACGGCGCTCCTGCATTTCAACGATGTGCCCGCAGTATATTTCTGCCATGGCTGGATGCCATGGGAAGAGGCCCCGCCGCGCTTTCCACGCATCCTGCGATACGTCGCCGTGGACGACACGTGCCGCGACCGCCTCGTCTGCGAGCACGGCATTCCCGAAGAGACGACCCGCGTTGTTCTCAAC
>JAIVJG010000090.1 GCA_020200155.1 Acidobacteriota bacterium
TCAGCCGTCGCGTTCGCCTTGCCGATGGTGATCGTCGCCGACTTCGAGGCCGCGTTGTAGTTGCGGTTCGAGTTGAGCGAGACGTTGACGGTGTAGGTACCGGCTTCGGTCGGGGCACCCTGCATCGCGTTCGCGCCCTCGGCGTAGCCGATGCTCACGGCGAGGTCTTCGTTCTTCACGCCCTTCGCGCTGCCCGAGCCACCCTGCGGATCGCCCGTGTAAGTGAACGTGCCACCATTCGCGCTCAACGTCGCGTTGGCCGGGTTGATCGTGATGCCCGCCGTCTTCGACGAACCTTTGTAGTTGCCGTTGCCGGGGAACGAAGCGGTCAGCGTGTAGGTACCGGCTTCGGTCGGGGCACCTTGGAGGGCCGTTGCGCCTTCGGCGTAGCTCGTGCTCACGCCGAGGTCTTCGCCCTTGACGCCCTTCGCGCTGGCGCTGCCGCCCTGCGCGTTGCCCGTGTAGGTGAAGGTGCCGCCCGTCGCCGTGATGCTGGCGTCGGCCTGATTGATGACGATCTGGGCGGCCTTGCCGGACGCCTTGTAGTTGCCGTTGCCGGGGAACGAGGCGTTGACATCGTAGGTGCCCGCGTTGACCGGCGCACCCTGAACGGCGCTGCCGCCCTGCGCGTAGCCGACGCCGACGGCGCCGAGGTCTTCGTTGTTGACACCCTTCGCGCTCGCCGTCGCCGCGTGCGCGTTGCCGTCATAAGTGAATGTGCCGCCGCCCGCGACGGTGATGGTGGCCCCAGCCTGATCGATGACGATCTGACCGGCGGCGCTGCTCTTCGCGTTGTAGTTGCCGTTGCCGGGGAACGAGGCGGTCACCGAGTAGGTGCCGGCGTTCGTCGGCGCGCCCGCGAGCGCGGTGCCGTTGGAGGAGTAGCTGAGCGAGACGGCGCCGAGATCGACGCTGTTGACGCCCTTGGCATTGCCGCCGCCGGCGTGAGCCGCGCCGTCATAGGTGAATGTGCCACCCGCCGCTGTGACCGTGGGGTCAGCCTTGCCGATGGTGATCGTGCCGAGTTTGGACTTCGCCTGCGACTTGAAGTTCGAGTTGCCGTTGTGCACAACGTAAACGTCGTAGGTGCCGGCGTTGACCGGGGCCGCCGAGGAGTCGGAGGCCGAGCCTTGCGGGGCGTAGGTGACGGTCAGGGCATTCACATTGTTGGTGATGTCGTTGCCGTTGCCCTTGACCGAGACGGACGCGCCGTGGCCGTTGCCGTCGTAGGCAAAGCTGCTGCCGGAGATGGTGGTGACCGTATCAGCCTGGTTGACCGTCAAGCTGCTCGTGCTGCTGGAGGCGAGATTGCTGCTGTCGCCCGCGTAGCTCGCGCCAATGCCCGCCGCGTAAGAACCGGCGGCGGTCGAGCCGAGGCTGACGTTTGAGAGTGTCGCCACGCCGCTCGCGTCGGTCGTCGCCGAGCCGACGCTCGAACCGTTGAGCGTGAAGCTGACGGTCGCGCCGCTCAGCGCAGAGTTGTTCGAGGTCAGTGTCGCCGAGAGGCTCGTGCTGCCGCCGAAAGCGCCGGCCGCCGCCGCCGTGTTCAAGCCCGTAGATGCCTGGCTCGCGACGCTCAGCACCGCGCCGTTCGAGGTCACTGAGTTCGAGCCGCAGGAGCTGCCGGACGAGGTCACGACGACGGTATAGGTGCCGGAGTCGTTATTAGTATTGCCTTTGTTGGTGACGTTGGAGAGGGTCAGTGAGCTGGTAGTCGCACCGCTAATGCCCTTGGCGGCGCTGTTGCTGATGTTAGCGCCATCCTTTTTCCACAGATAGGTCAGGTCGGAGCCGTCGGCTTTTGCGCCGGTTGCGGTAACAGAGAAATTCACAGTCGAACCTTGCACAACGGACTGGCTCGCCGCCGGCTGCGTGGTAATTTTCGCCTTCGCCGTGACGGCGAGGTTCATGGCCGAGTTCGACGTGACCGTGTTGGCCTGGCCCGTCGAGTTCCACATCTGGATGCTATAGATGCCGCTGTCGGCCGGGGTCGCCGAGGCGATGGCCAGCTGGATCGAGGGGGTGCTGAGGGTGTTGTTGGCCGTGATGGTCCGGCTGCCCTGAGTGCCGACGGGCGTCGTGCCGCGGTACCACTGGTAGTTCACCGTGTCGGCATTACCTTTGGTGGCGACGTTGAAGCCCGTGACGGAGCCGACGGTGAAGACCACCTGCGCCCCCTCGCAGGGGGTGAGGGTGGACGTGCTGACCGAGACGCTGGCCGGCGACGTGATCGCGTCGGAGAAGGTGGTGACGGCCGTCAGGCCCGAAGCATCGCCGGTCGCCGTCAGGGTGTAGGTGACGCCGAGGTCGTGCTCCTCCGGCGCGTAGGTGGCACTCTGGATCTTGCCGTTCTCGTCGGCTACTGACGTTAAAGTAATGTCGTCGTGTACCGCGGTTTCGCGCTCTTCATGAAGCACTAAGGTGACTGTCTCGCCGGGAACGGTGTTGCCGGCGGCATCAACGCTGGCAGCCTTCCAGCCGGAGCCTGTAATGTTGACTATGTCGCCGGGGGCGTAATCGCTGCGATCCGTGGCGATGGTCGCAACCTTTATCTCCTGCTCTTCGGCAGGCGGTTCTTCATCAAGGCCGATCAGCGATGCAAACGACCTCATCAGAGGATTCGTGTTCTTCGGGGCCGTCCCTGATTTAGCCACCGTCGTTGGCTGCATGTCGGGGGCTAAGAATAGCGCACGGATATGCGAGGCAGAGGACGTTGAGGCTAATGTCATGGTGGATACTAAGGCCACCAAAAAAAAGATCGCGATGACTTGACCACGGCGGCCAGAGAAGCGCGCTTTCGCGTTTTTGGTGTTTCCTTTAGAGGGGGAAAGCAGGGGCTGTTTCATCTATTTACTCCTAAATTTTACTTCGTGTTGAAGTGTGGGTTGTCTAGTGGGGGGCGGGATTCACTAGCCTTAGACATCCCGACCTGATTTTGCGTAGTTTCAAATAAATCTGTGGTTCGTGAATTCGACGGCCACTCCGCAGCCGCCCTCCAGGTGCAGTTCGGTGCGCACCACCACTCCGTTCACTGCTACCTGTGGAGGCTGGATTCCGAGGGGTGTGATCGTCGCAAACTTGATGGTGGCGAATAGCTGAGCACCTTGCGCCATGCATTGGTCGGCCAGTCTCACGTAGAAGCCACCAGCACTGTGGTTTTCGAGTCTCGTCTCGACCTCGAACGCCGAGCCGTCCGTCCCCACGCCCCTCAACATCACCGGCAGCCGATCCGCGTAGCGCGCGTGCTGCCGGCGGTTGGCTCTCATCTGTTCCGGCAACTGTTCATGGGCGATGTCCAGGCTCTGACTCATTAGCTTCTCCGCACTTTATCCGAAAATATCTTTAGCTTTTTGCTTGCGTGTCTCCGGTTAAGCGCTGCACGCTACTTTCTTTCCGACGGACGAGGAAGATACAACCTTCTTTTCTTTTGCACATGAGACGTGAGTCCTTTTGTTGGTAGGAGGAATGTCCCTATTTTCAGAGCAGATGAGTAGGACTTGTGTCCTACTCATCGTAGGACACAAGTCCTACGATGAGTAGGACATCGGCGCAAAAGCGTATGCCCGCCGCTCGGCGACGGGCATCAATTCAGGCTCTTTGAAGTTGTGAAAAGTATTGTGGGCGTCGCTTCCGGCTCAGTTAATCGGAAGGTGGGAGGCCATGCTTGGTGACGTAGAGAAACAGGTCGTAGCGGTTCTTCGTGTCTAGTTTGTCGTGAATTGAAGTGAAGTGGTTTTTCAGTGTGTGCCGGCTCATGTTCATCAGTCCGGCCAACTGCTCATTGGTGAGTTGTAGGTTTTCGCTTGTGGTGACGAAGGCTATCACTTCACGTTCTTTGGGAGTCACCTTGATCTCCCCACCCTCAGACTCTGTGCCGCCTTTTTTTTCGTGAAGGGCAGCTTCCATAATCACCTCGTCCACCTCGCTGTGCCAGCGCTTTCCGCCGTGTACTTTCTCGATGGCCGTGAGGATGGTCGCGCCCTTCTCGAGTTTATTGACAACGCCCCGCGCCCCGTTCCGAATGCACTGCGTCTGCTTTTCAGGGTCGCGTATTCCCGTCAGCATCAACACCTGCGCCGCGCCCTCCCTGAGCAATTCCGGGAGCAGGTTGACACCGCTGATGTCTTTGCCCTGTTGATCGACCCCGAGGTCAATGTCAAGCAACACGAGGTCTGGCCGCAGCTCGCGGGCCTTCTGCACGGCGTCCTCGGGCGTGCTCGCCTGCCCGACCACTTCCATCAAAGGGCGCTCCCCGTTGATGAGCTTTTCAAGCCCCTCCATGACGCTCCAGTGGTCGTCAACTAACAGGATGCGAATGGTATTGGTTGGTGAGTTGCTCATACACTAGTCTTAGGTGGGAACCTCCACCGTCACGCAGGTTTCCCCGTCTGCAAGATGCTCAATAGAAATATCGCCGCCCAGTGAGCGAGCGCGAGCCGCCAACGACTTGGGGAGAAACGAGTTCTCTTCTGCATTTTGCAATGAGTTGTCGTTTTTAATTTGCAATGTAAATTTGCCGTTCGCGCAATTCAGCCGGATGACGGCGCGCCCCGCTTTCGAGTGTCGCCGGACATTGCTCAACCCCTCGCGCACCATCTGAAAGGCTTCGGCAGCGAGGCGACCGTTGACGCAGATGTCGTCAATGACTTCCACGTCGACGTGGATGCCGTAGAAGTCCGTGAACTGCGCCGCCTGGCGCTTCACGGCGGGCACGAGGACACTTTCCTGACTGAAGGGCGCGTCTTTCAGCGTGCCGACGTAGCGCCGCAAATCCGAGATACCTGCTTCAGTCATTTTAAGCACTTCGTCAATGTCATGAGCGAGCGTGCTGTTATCCTCAGGCACACGGCGGCGCATTGCTTCCAGCGCCAACTTCAACCCGATGTAGGGCTGGATCGTGCTGTCGTGTATATCACGCGAAATCTTTTGTCGCTCCTGCTGTGCGACGTTTGAGGCGAGATTATCGAGCAGTTGAATGTTGTCAATAACAGGCATGATGTTGTCACACAGTTGTAACATAAATTCAATATCGGAAAAGTTAAAACTTGTGTGCCGCGCAGACAAAAAGGTGCGTCCCACCGCCTTGCCTCGCAGGTAGAGTGGCAGGCTGAGCAAGGCGCGCGTCTCGAATAGATTGACGAGCCCCTCTGCCTCCGTTGCATACCCCGCCGCATGCTTATCTTTGAGCACATCGAAGGCGTAATAGCTTTCCCGTCTCCACCAGTTCAGCCGATTCCGGTTGTAGGCAACCGCGTAGTGAGGCGGCAGCGTCAAGAGTGGCTCCATCTGCTCCTTCGGGAGCGACTCCGTTCGAGCGGTAATGTTTTCCCCATCGCGTTCGGCACGGGCTATCAGGTATCGCTTTTGATCCGTATTGAAAAGCACCGCTATGCAAAGGTCGGCCTCGTAGAAGACGCAAACGAGCTTCAGTATAGAATTAACGGTTTCCGTAACGCCGAAGCGCGGGTTGGACAACCTGTTGACGTCTTTTAGCATGGCGAGCCGGCGGACGAGTAAAAGTTCCTTGCCGCCCCAATAGGCCATCATGTAGCCGAGTACGAGCAGGTAAACGGGGCGCAGCAGCGAGCGGCTAAGTTCAAACTCAGGGCCGGCGGGGGCCGTGGCGTAGCCAATAATCGTAAACAGGGTGGCAGAGACGATTGTTACGCGCAGCCCTGTGCTGAAGCCCCAACGGAAAGAAGCTACTAAAATGGCGAAGAAGAAAAAGAAGAAGAAGATGCTGCTCGTGCCGCTGCTCATAGCGACCAGCACCAGATACCAGCAGACGTCTGCCCAATGCGCCAACTTAACCAGCAGCAGGTCGCTGCGCTTGAGGGTGAGGAAATAAAGCACGGCGCCATAGAGGCAATAACCGGCCAGCGTCGTGTAGGTCAGCGCGCAGGGTAACAAGTAAGTCCTTAAACAATTCTGTGAGGAGAAATTAACCAGCTGAAATAAAGCTGCGAGGCTTTTTGTCTGGTGAGGTGGGATGTACTTAGAGCCTATCCCAAAATTCAGTTGGCCGCCCCCTCTGTTGGCTTAATGTTGACGGCAGGAGCAGTGTTTAAGCGGCTTTGACATCAATGTAGGGACAGCTTCATGAGCCCTCGGGGTAATTTTGGGATAGGCTCTTACTAAAGACATTACGTCAGGTACACTGCAATATGTTATGCAATATCCGTACCCGGTGGCAGAATCTTTCAGTTCCAATGCTTATGAACTTTCAGTTCCAATGCTTATGAAATCGAAGTCGAATAATTTGACTATTCTTGTGTCAGCAATTGTATACGCTGATCTCAAAAAATGTCTACAATAGTGGACTCTCTTAGTGGGTCAATATCAACTCCGATGACGCTCCCGACCTTCCGCTGTTCTTAACGAATAAAAGTGAACCTCTCTTGTCTCTCTCTATAATGCGCGCTTTGAGCAAAACATTTCACGCGGCCATGGTTGGAGGTGATAAATAATTCAAGCGACGCGAGATGACATTGACCCACTACCGGACTCTCGCCTCAACCCAGCCGCTCTCATCATTGGCAACCCCGGAACATTTTCCAATCCATCCGTCCCACACAAGTTACTAAAGTGTCACACCGATTACCGGTGATACTTTATCCGGTGCAATTGTGGCCAGACACGATGCGCGGATTCAAGTTACAAGTGCAACAAGTGGTAGTTTGAAGAATACCTCATTCGGCGTTTTATAACCGAGCGTTTTGCGCAGACGATGGTTGAGCCGTTCGACTACTTTCTCGACCTGTCGGTCAGTGATCTTTGAGAAGTCGCTTTTCTTGGGGAAGTATTGCCGCACCAGCCCGAAGGTGTTCTCGTTCAAGCCGCGCTCCCATGATGAGTAAGGATGCGCGAAGTAAAAGTCCGCCTTCAACTGCTGCGCGATGCTTTGATGCTGGGCGAACTCGCGTCCGTTATCCGAGGTGATTGTCTGAACTTTGAATGGCTGCAACTGCTCGCGGATGGCTTGCCCGACCAACTCGGCGGTGTTGCGTCTGACTTTCTCAAGCCGTACGAACTTTGATTTGCGCTCCACGAGGCTGACGATGGCCTGCCGGTGACCGCTCCCGATGATGGTATCAGCTTCCCAGTCGCCAAGCCGCCGCTTGGCCTCCACGATCTGGGGACGCTGCTCAATACTGCGACGACCTTGCAATTGAGCGCGCCGGTCATACCGGCCATAGCGTTTACGGCGTAGTTTCTGGCAGCGCAAGTTGCGGTAGAGAGTGCCGCCCGCGCGCTTGTCCGCATAGATATGCTGATAAATTCGCTCATGGCTGACGCGCTCTTGCCCCTCCACCTTGAGCCGCCCACTGATCTGTTCAGGACTCCACTGTTGGCCGAGGAGCGATTCGATGCACGTCCAGGTCGCCGTCGGGATGCGCGGGCGGTGCGCGCTCATCTGGCGCTGATGCGCCAACGCCTGCGCTTGTTTAGGGCGATAGCCGCGCTGCCCGCCGTTGAGCGAGAGTTCGCGCGAGATGGTGGACTTGTGGCAGCCGATGATGGCGGCCATCGTGGTCTGGCTGTGCTCGGCTTTCTTCAAGGCGTAAATCTGGTATCTTTGCTCGCGGGTAAGCTGCGTGTAGCTCATCAATGTGCTTCTTTGACTTGGTGGTTTGAGAAAGCACGCTACGCTACCGCAGCTTGCCCCTTAACCGCTAATCTCAAAGTTGCACTCACAAGTTGAATTCACCTCAGCCGAGACGCGCCCGCGAATAATGGCCTGAAGCGTGACCTTTTTGCAGTCCGGCACGATCTCGGTGTAGACCTTGCCGTCACGCTTCAAGAGACCGAAGACGATGGTCTTACCCGATGCCCCGCGACCGCGCTTGCCACGCACGCGATGCGGGCCGAAGTAAGATTCATCAACTTCGACTTCTCCATTCTTGAACGGCGACTGGCGATCACATTCTTCGCCAATGTGTTGTCGGAGTTTGCCAAAGATCGTAATCACTGTGCGGTGTGAAAGCCCGGATAGTTGAGCCACATCACTAGCACATAAATCGAGTGCAAAGTATCGAACGAGGAGACGAAATTTCGGCTTTGAAATTCTCGAACGATAATAATAGCGATTTAGTCTTTGCACGTCAGAAGTTTAGCATCTCTCAAAACGTGCTTAACTTCATCAGACCCTAAAACTATTAGTGCGAAGACCAGGCTTGTGGGTCAGTTCGTCGCATACATGATAGCACCTTAGCCTGTGGCAGCAGCCGATATTGCGATTAGTAGTAGTCACGCACCGGGGCAGGTGGGCGTCACCACCGTGGCCGGCACCCTGAGTTGGGGCAAGCCCAACGTCAACGCTGTCACGGTGGTGACGATTGTCGGCGACACAACCAAGATCGTCATCTTCGGCTACGAGAGGGGCGCGGCCATGCCCGGCTTAGTTGCGCCTGCGCGGCGCGTGGGCTTGTTCATGTACGACACGACGGCGGTGAGTTTCCATGGGCCGGGGCGGCGGCTTTTTGATGCCGCCATCAAGTGGGCCACCGGACGTATTTGAACGCAAGGAAAAGTAGTAGAATCGGGTGGCTAGCAGACAGGCTCACTGAACCAATGCCATCTGGCAAGTTGGGGTCAGAAAATCGCCGGTTAGTCGTAGCTTCGATAGGTAAACCCAAGTGGATAAGAAAAACGTCGAACAGTTTCATGACGAGAGCCTGTTATGAACATTGAGAGTTCTCAACTACGGTTTTTCTGCTGGTTTTCGCCTCTCGTTGTTGTGGTTTTGGCTCTCCGCACCAAGACGGTGGGAGCACGTCACAAGATGACTGTGGGAGCCGCAGCCTTCAACCATCTACTTCGGAACGAAAGTTCATAACAGGCTCTTGGGTTTTGTCTAACGATTCGTCGAGCCGCCCTGATTCCTTCGCAGCGAATCAGAGTTGATCGTCGGTGCCTGGCGCGCGCTCGCGTCGGCTTGGAAGAGCGGTTCCTCCTTGAACCCGTACATCTTCGCCGCGATGACCATCGGGAACTGCGCCCGCGCGGTGTTGTAATCCTGCACCGCCCCGTTGTAGTCGTTGCGCGCCGTGCCAATGCGATTCTCCGTCCCTTCGAGTGAGTCCTGGAACTTCATGAAACTCTCGTTCGACCTCAGAACCGGATAGTTTTCGCTCAACGAAAGAAGTCGCCCGATGGTGCCGCCGAAAGTGTTGTTGGCGTCAATCACGGCCTGCTTCTGCTCCGGCGACTTGTCGCCATTCTCGCCTTGCGGCGGCGCACTCGTCGTGTTCAAAAGTCGCGAGCGCGCCTCCGCGATCTGGCCGAACACTTCCTGCTCCTGCACGCCGGCTGCCTTCGCCGCCTCGAAGAGATTCGGTATCAAGTCGGCGCGGCGCTGGAGTTGGGTTTCGATGCCTGCCCATTTCGCCTTAACATTCTGTTGTTTCGTCGTCAGTGTGTTGTAGCCGCAGCCGCTGGCCGAGACGGACGCGAACACGACGAAAGCCAGCAGTAAC
>JAIVJG010000256.1 GCA_020200155.1 Acidobacteriota bacterium
AACGCGCACGTCCCCGCCATGCTCGGCTGGGAGCGCGCCGACAATCTCACAGAAGCCGTCGCCATGGCGCGCAGCTACATGGGACGCTCCGCCGAAATCACGATGCTGCATCAACCAGTGATCGCGGTCTGCGATATGAGTTAAGATGGATATGTTTGAGGTGAACTGATGAGCGCGACAACACACTTGATCACGGCTGACGAATTTCTCACGATGCCGCAACTCGATAAAGGCGGCGATCTTCGTTCAGAGCTTATTCGAGGAGAGCTAAAAGCCATGTCCCCCACCGGCGGAATTCACGGGATCATCTCACTGTGGCTTGGAGCCTTGATTCTGAATCATGTCACGGCGAACAAACTCGGACGCGCATTCGGCGCGGAGACTGGCTTTCTCGTCGAACAAGACCCGGACACCGTACTGGGAGCCGACGTTGCATACGTCAGCAAAGAGCGGATGAAATCGGTTAAAAATATCGAAAAATACATTCCCTTCGCGCCAGACATCGCGGTGGAAGTTCTGAGTCCCGGCAACACCGCGCTGGAGATGGATGAGAAGGTCGCCCTTTATTTTTCGGCAGGCGCGCGGGCGGTCTGGATTGTGAACCCCAGGCGCAAGACAATATCCGTTTACGATTCTCCACTCGACCTGCGTATTTTAGGTGAGAAAGACACGCTCGACGCTGGCAAAATACTGCCTGGATTCAAACTCGCTCTCGCGGAATTATTCGCGGTCGCGGAGAACCGCGACGTGTAGTTAGTAACTTGTTCACATGAAACTATCGCCGACAGAAATTTATCACGACCGGAAGGTCTTCATCATCGGTGCGACCGGCTTCGTCGGCAAGGTCGCACTCTCGATGCTGCTCGACCGCTTCCCCGGCGTCGGGCGCGTGTACGTGACGGTGCGTGCGCGCTCGAAGGAAGAATCCGAGACGCGCTTCTGGAACAACGTCGTCACCTCGCCGCCCTTCGACCCGATCAGGGAGCGTTACGGCGCGGCGTTTGAGGATTTTCTACGCGACAAAGTCCGCATCGTAAACGGCGACATCGGCGACGCCAATCTCGGTCTTGACGAAGCGGAAGCTCAATCAATCGCCGACGACATTGACGTGCTCATCAACAGCGCGGGCAACGTCACTTTCAACCCGACGCTTGAGAGCGCGCTCAGAACCAACGTCGTCGGCACGCAGAATGTCATCGCCTTCGCCAAGCGCATGAAGCGACCGGCGCTCGTCCACATCTCGACGTGCTTCGTCGCGGGCAACCGTTCCGGGCCGGTCTGGGAGAGCGATCCCGTAGTCGGCTACTTCCCTCGCCGCGAAGAAATTCCGGGCGTGGAGTTTTCCGCCGGGCAGGAAATCCGCGACTGCGCGAAACTGGCCGAGCGCGTGCGCGAAGAGGCGCGCGACGCGCTTCAGGCCGCGCGCTTCCGCGAGAATGCGCGCAAGCGCCTCGCCGAAGAGGGGCGCGACCAGGACGACCTCGACGCGATGGGGCTGGCGCTGGCGCGAGAGCGCAAAATCTGGACGAGAGAACGCTTGACGGAACTCGGCATCGAGCGCGCGGAGTTCTGGGGCTGGCCGAACATTTACACTTACACCAAGAGCCTCGGCGAACAGCTCGTCGCCGCCGAGAAGGATGTCGTGCGCGCCATCATCCGACCGTCCATCGTCGAGTCGGCCATCAAGTTTCCCTTCCCCGGCTGGAACGAAGGCTTCACGACGACCGCGCCGCTCATCTTCATCGCGCTCAAAGGGCAGACGCAGATTCCCGTTAACGAAAAGCTGATTCTCGACATCACGCCCGTGGATCAGGTCGCCGCTTGCATGCTCGCCGTCGCGGCGGAAGCGTGCGTGCGCGAGCCACGCCTCGTCTATCAGGCCGCGACCGGCGACAGCAATCCCAACAACATGGAGCGCATAGTGGGCCTGCTCGGCCTCTACAAGCGCAAACATTTCCAGGAGAAGGAAAAGGGCTTCAAAATCGTCAACGAGATCGCCGGGCGCATGGAGACGCGGCCCGTCACGCCTTCGCGCTTCGATTCGACCTCGACGCCGATGGTCAACGCGGCGGCGAAGAAAGTTTCAACGCTCCTCGACCGCGCTCGACCGCGCTGGGGCGGCGGGCGTCTGACGGAAGTGATTGACCGCGCGCGGCAGCAGGTTGACCGACTCGAAGAAGTGACGCGCGAGACGCGGGAAGCGTTCGAGATGTTCCGCCCCTTCATGGTTGAGAACGCGTACATCTTCCGCGCAGACAACGTGCGCTCGCTCTTCGCGCAGATACGCGCCGACGAGCGGCAACTCCTGACGTGGAACCCGGAGCAGTTCGATTGGTACGACTACTGGATGCGCGTCCACTTCCCCGGCTTGAAGAAGTGGGTCTTCCCCACGCTCGAAGAGGACATGCGCGCACAGCCCAAGCGAGCCTACACCTACCGCGACCTGCTCGAACTGTTCGAGACTTCGACCAAGCGTTTCTCGACGCGCGTCGCCATGCGTATCGAGCGCGACGGCGAGAAGGAGCAGTACACCTACGCCGACCTGCACGAACTGGCGACGCGCGCCGCCGCCTTCTTCGTGAGTCGAGGCGTCAAACCCGCCGACCGCGTCGTGCTTGCCAGCTACAACGCGCCCGAATGGGGCATGAGCTATTTCGGCGTCCTCAAAGCCGGGGCGACGTGCGTGCCCGTTGATCCTGAAAGCTCTACGGAAGAACTCGTCAACTTCGCGAGGGCGAGCGGCGCGACAGGGCTGGTCATCAACGAGAAAGTTGACGAGAGCCATCCTGATTTGGCGGACGGACTGCGCCTCGCCGGCCTGTCGGAGACGCAAATCTGGCGCATGCCGGAAATCTTCGAGCTGACCGACGAGCAGACGGAAGACGCGCGCATCGCTTTGCTCCCGGCGCGCGTCACGGCCAACACGACGGCCTCGCTCATCTTCACGTCGGGTACGACCGGACAGCCCAAGGGCGTCATGCTCTCGCACAAGAACCTGACGAACATGGTCTCGATGCTCTCGTCCGTTTTCGAGATGGACACGGGCGACGGCGTGCTCTCTGTGCTGCCGCTCTATCACACGTTCGAGTTCTCGACCGGCTTCCTGACGCCGTTCAGCCGCGGCACGCAGATCACTTATTTGCAGGACTTGAACGGCGAGGAACTCGCGCGTGCCATCAAGGACGGGTACGTCACGGGCATGGTCGGCGTGCCCGCGCTGTGGGAACTCCTGCATCGCCGCATCACAACGCGCCTGCACGAAGATCACGTCTGGGTCGGGCGCGCGGCTGACGTTTTGATGAGCGCGAACGGTTGGCTGCGCGACAATACGCCTCTCAACCTCGGACAGATTCTCTTCCGCCCGATTCATCAGGGCCTCGGCGGACACATACGCTATTTCATCAGCGGCGGCTCGGCGCTGAACGAGAAGGTCAAGCGAGACATGCACGCGCTCGGCTTTACGATTCTGGAAGGCTACGGTCTGACGGAAGCTTCGCCGGTTTTAACCGTCACGCGCCCGCAGAATCGCCTCATCGCGACGAGCGTGGGCAAGCCTGTGCCCGGCGTCGAACTGCGTATCGCCAACCCGGACGCGAGCGGCATCGGCGAAGTCATCGCGCGCGGCCCGAACGTGATGACGGGCTATTACCAGAACGAGGACGCGACGAAACAGGCGCTCGTCAATCGCTGGCTTCACACGGGCGATCTGGGCCGCCTCGACGAAGAGGGCAATCTCTATCTTGTCGGGCGCTCGAAGGAAATCATCGTTGACACGAACGGCAAGAACGTCTACCCGGACGAGATCGAAGAGCTTTACAAGGACTCGCCTTTCATCGAAGAGTTGGGCGTCGTCGGCTTGGCCGAGGGGATTGGCGAAAAGGTCGTGTGCCTCGTCGTGCCGAACTACGACCACGACATCGCCCTGTCACGCGACGAGGCGCGGCGCAAGGTCGAGCAACACTTCCGAGACATTTCTTCGACGCTGCCCTTTTACAAGCGCGTCAAGTCGCTCTACTTCACCGACGGCGAACTGCCGCGCACGGCGACGAAGAAGGTCAAGCGGCGCGAGGTTGTCAAAATCATCGAATCGCTCGAAGAGGGCATCCGCGCGGAACTGCGCGATGGCGGCGGCGCAGCACCCGACGGTCGCAGGGGCGACGCCGCGTGGCTCGTCGAACTCGTCGCCACCGTCTCGAACAAGCCGCGCGCACAGGTCTCACTCGACACGCGCCTGACCGAGCTTGGCTTCGACAGCCTGATGTTCGTCGAACTCGCCTCTGCCATCGAACACGCGGGCGGCACGCTGACGTCGCCCGACGCGCTCAACGAAGTGCAGACCGTGCGCGAACTACAGGCGGTCGTCACGCGCAAGCCCACGGCGGCGCAGAAACGCGCGGCTGAAGCGCGTGCCGAAGAAGAGCGACGAGAGGACGAGGAGATTTACATCCCCTCCGTCGTCCGCACGGTCGGCAACAAAGGGCTGGACTATTTGCAGGGACTCTTCTACCAGAACTTCCTTCACACGCGCGTCGAGGGTCAGACGAATATTCCCGTCCACACCAACTTCATCGTCGCCGCCAACCACACGTCGCACCTCGACATGGGCCTCGTCAAGATGGCGCTCGGCGAGCAGGGGCGCGACATGGTGGCTCTGGCCGCCGCAGACTACTTCTTCGACAACAAGTACAAGCGCGCCTACATGGACAACTTCACGAACCTCGTGCCGATTGAGCGCAGCGGCTCTTTAAGAAAATCGCTCCGCCACGCGCGCTCTTTCCTTGAGCGCGGCTACACGGCGCTGATCTTCCCCGAAGGCACGCGCTCCATGACGGGCGAGATGGCGGAGTTCAAGCCCGTCATCGGCTACCTCGCGCTCTCGACGCGCACGGGGATTCTGCCTCTCTACCTCCACGGCACTTACGAGGCCATGCCGAAAGGCTCGAACATCATCAAGAGCCGCGAGATCGGCGCGCGGGTCGGTCGCTTCCTCTCCATCGAAGAGTTGGAAGACCTGACGAAGGGAATGTCTAAGTCTGAAGCCTATCGTCTCATCGCCGCGCTCGTCAGCCACGAAGTAGAGAATCTGCGCGACGGCACGCGCCACGCCTTCGACGCCAAACGCTTGCGCCGCCGCTGGCGTGCCGAGCGTCGCCACGCGGTCGAAGAATCATCCGAGCCGCAAGCCGCCGAAAAGCTCATCGCGACCGGGGAATAAAGTAAAAGCCCGTCCACAAGGGAGGACGGGAGAGCCGGACAACAAGGATGCCCACGAAACGACGCCCCGCGACAAAACCCGTGGCCGGAAAGACGAAGAAGAAAGCGCCCGCCGCGCCCGTCAAGGAAAAGCCTGCGGCGAAAAAAACCGCGCTCGCGAAAAGGCCGCAGCCCTACACGCTCGTCACGTCTCGCGCGAGCCGGACGACGCGCACATGATGTTTTCGCTGCACGTAGAGGGGACGCGCCTGCTGTGCCGTGCGGCGGCGCGTGCGGGCGTGAAGAGCATCGTCATGGCCTCGACCAGCGGCACCATCGCCGTGACGGACACCGGCGACGTGTTGCCCGACGAGGAGTGGCCGACGCCGCTTGAGATTATCTCGCGCTGGCCTTACTACGCCAGCAAGCTGTATCAGGAACGCGCCGCGCTCGAAAATTTCGCGGGCAAGGGCCGCCGACTCGTGATCGTCAATCCGAGTCTTCTGCTTGGCCCCGGCGATGAGCGTTTGAGTTCGACGAAGGTCGTTCTGGACTTCCTCGCGCGCAAGATTATCTCCGTGCCCAAAGGCGGACTCAGCTTCGTTGACGCGCGCGATGTGGCGCAGGCTTTATTCAAAGCGATGGCGCGCGGCGAGCACGGCGAGCGTTACCTGCTCGGCGCGGCCAACTGGACGTTCGATGAATTCTTCGGGCGACTCGAACGACTGACCAAAGTTTCCGCGCCCCGCCTCGCGCTTCCCTCCCGGCTCGCCGTGAACGGCGCGAAGGGCTTAAACGCGCTCTTCCGCCATTGGAAACTCGCGCCGCCCGTCGAGCCGGTCGAGGTCGAGATGGCCGACTACTTCTGGTATCTCGATTCGTCGAAGGCCGTGCGCGAACTCGGATTCGTCGCGCGCGACCCGTCCGAGACGCTCCTCGACACGGTCAACTACGTCCGCGACAATTTCCTCGGCAACGCCGCCTTCAGCCGCGCCGGTTAGTCTGAATTATCCCGGACAACGGACGAGCAGAGCACCCGGCAGGATTTCAAATCTGGCGGGCAGTCTTCCAGCGAGTTCGCCGTCAACTTCCAACTCCACCTCATTGCTTGAAGCAGCGCGTGCCGTGACGCGACGTGCGCGAGCATGTCGCACGTCGCGCATTCCCAGATGCGTGCCGAGATAGACGCGGTAAGAATTCGCGAGGATCGAGAGCGGGCTGAGGTCGCCAATCGCAACCACGTCGAAGAGACCGTCGTTGACTTTCGCCTCCGGCGCGACACGCATCCCGCCGCCGAAGTATCGCGCGTTCGCCACGCAAAAGTTCGCCACCACCAGATCGGACTCCGGCCCTTCGTCGAGCCGCACGCGCACCGAGGGTTTCGAGAACGTCAGCGCCGTCTCAACCGCCGCCGCCGCGAAGGACAGTCTCCCTCCGAGCAGGCGCGCGCTGCCGGCGGGCAGCAAAAAGTTTTCCTTGACGCGCTTGACCACCGCCCCGCCCATCCCGAAAGAGGCGACGTTGAGGAAATATCTCGACTCTTCCACGCCCGCGTCGTTGATGAACGAGACGCGGCCCGCGTCTATCCGTCGCGCCTGTCCATTGCGTAGCGCGAGCGCCGCATCAGCCGCGCGTGTTGGAATTTTCAACGTGCGGCGGAAATCGCCGCCCGTTCCGCTCGGCAGAATTCCGAGTTCAGCGTCCACGCCGGACAGCAGAATTCCATTTGCGACTTCCGAGATCGTACCATCGCCGCCGCAAGCGATGATGAGACGCCGTCCTGCGGAGGCTTCACGGCGTGCGATCTCGACGGCGTCACGGCTTCGCCTCGTAAAGGCGCAACTGAACGGCCCGAAGTGTCGCCTGAGTTGGCCTGCGATGCCGGGCCACGCGTCGCCCGTCGCGCCGCCTGCGGAAGCCGGATTCACAATGACGAGAGGTAAGGAGGTCATATCTTTTTCTCTTAGCGCCTTCGCGTGAACAAGATTTTCACGCAGAGGTGCGAAGGAGAAGTAGCAAGAGTTTATGAACTCGCGCGAAAGGTTGACGCAGCGATGGGCGTCTGGTGTTTCGATTCGAGCAATCGCAGGGCGCGATCCTGCTCTCCGAGTTCGGCAATCTTGCTCATCACATAGTCGGCGATCTCTTTATACGTGCGGACTCCATCGCGCTTCTCGTAGTATTCGGAAAAATCCAGCGGCGCGCCGAAGTGTATGCGGATGGGTTCGCCGCCGCGCCAGTTGCCGAGCACCTGACGTGTCAGATTGTTGCTCAAACCGGCGACAAAGACCGGGACGACTTGCGGCTCGGCCTCCTTAATCAACTTGCCGACGCCGGGTCGCGGGCGCAGGTACGTGTAGGGGTCATCGCTTTTATTGCGCGTGCCTTCCGGGTGAAAGCCGATCACGTTGCCCGCGCCGTTGCGGCACAACTCCGCCAGCAATCGCATCGAATACTTGTCGAACGCGCGTTTATCCACGAGCGGGTTTTCGCCGCCGGCGAAGAACGGCGGATACATAGACCACCATCCCATCAGGCAGTTGACCGGCATGCCGAGCAGAGAATCGTAGAAGAAACGCCCGCGAACAGGAAAGAAGAGATTTTTTCGCCAGCGAGTGCGGCGGAAAAGCACGCTTGAGACGGCGTACAGGTCGAAGAATGAGCGGTGATTGGCGACGAGGAGCAGCGGTCGGTCGTGCGAAACTGCCTCAAGATGTTCGAGGCCGTAAACGCGCATGATGTTGTAGGTCGCAAGATGTATCCAGCCCGCGCCGAACGTGCGCTGGCAAAACGTCCACAGCCGCTTCCAACGTCCGCGGTTCATCCTGTGCGTCACGCGAAAGGCGAAGCGCTCCTTCCACGACAGCACAGACACCTCTTCCGCCGTCGGACATATCCAGAGACTCGCCGCTTCCCGCACGTCTGCGCGTTGCCCAGTTGTATCGCTATCAGTTAGAGACATTTCAGCCAGATAAAAAAACAAGTGACAGGAAAGCTTAAGCTTTTCCCCCGTCACTTGTCACCTGCCACTCGCCGCCGCTGTTAATCCACAGAGAAGTATTTCGCCTCTTCGTGATGGACGATGATGGCGGAGGTTGACTGCTCCGGCACGAGCTGGAATTCCTCGCTCAACTCGACGCCGATGCGCGAAGGGTCGAGCAGCTCGAAGAGTTTTACCTGATCCTCAAGATTCGGGCAGGCCGGATAGCCGAAGCTGAAGCGCGAGCCTTGATAGCCCTGATGGAAAAGCTTCGGCAGTTCTTCAGCGTCGCGCCCGGCAATGCCGAGTTCTTCACGAATGCGCTTGTGCCAGAGTTCGGCAAGAGCCTCCGCGCCCTCGACCGAGAGGCCGTGGAAGTAGAGATAGTCCGTGTAGTTGTTCGACGTGAACAATTCGTGCGCGTACTCGCTCGCGCGCTGCCCCATCGTGACGAGGTGGAAGGCCACCACGTCCACGCGCCCCGATTCCTTCGACGCGAAATAATCCGCGAGGCACAGGCGTTTGCCGGCAGGCTGGCGCGGGAAGTTGAAGCGCGTGCGCTCCGTGCGTCCGTCGTCCTGATAGATGACGAGGTCGTTGCCTTCGGACTGGCACGGGAAGTAGCCGTAGACGACGCGCGGCGTCAGGAGTTTTTCGAGACGCGAGCGATCCTTCAGTTCGTCATAAACGGGCTGCACTTTACCCTCGACGAGCGCGCGGTACTCTTCGGCGGATGTCTTTCCCTGCTTGAACTGCCATTGCCCCTTGAAGAGAGCCGTCTCGTTGACGAAGGCGAACACGTCGTCGAGCGGAACGTCCGCGACGACGCGCGAGCCGTAGAAAGGCATGCGCGGAATTGGCGCGTTCGGGTTCACGTCCGAGCGCACGGTGTGCGTCGTATCGCCGGACGGAATTTTGGCGGCGCGCGGATGTGTTGATTTACGGATGCCAAGCTTCGCCTCTTCGCCGATGAGGTCTTCAGTCTCGTCGAGCGCGCCCGCGCCATTTACTCCAACCGCAGCGGCGGCGGCGGCCTTCTCCTGTCTGGCACTCTCTTCCGCGCCCGTCGTGCCCGTCAGCCTATCCATCACGTGCAGGCCGTCGAAAGCGTCGCGCGCGTAAAAGAGTTTGCCCTGATAAAGCGAACTCAGATCGTCCTCGACGTAGCGACGTGTCAGAGCCGCGCCGCCGAGCACGACGGGGACGCTCAGGCCGCGCTCGTTCATCAGTTCGAGATTTTCTTTCATTATCAGCGTTGACTTGACGAGTAGGCCGCTCATGCCGATGGCGTCCGCGCCGTGTTCCTCGAACGCGCCGAGGATGTTTTCCACGGGCTGCTTGATGCCGAGATTGATGACGCGATAGCCGTTATTGGTCAGGATGATGTCCACGAGGTTCTTGCCGATGTCGTGCACGTCGCCCTTGACGGTCGCGAGCACCATCGTTCCCTTCGCGGTCGCGCCGCCCTTCTTCTCCATGAACGGTTCGAGAAAGCGCACCGCCGTCTTCATCACCTCCGCCGATTGGAGCACGAAGGGAAGCTGCATCTGCCCGCTGCCGAAGAGTTCGCCGACGACCTTCATGCCTTCAAGCAGGATGTTGTTGATGATGTCGAGCGCCGGATATTTTTCAAGCGCGAGTTTCAAATTGTCTTCGAGTCCGAGCTTCTCGCCGTCAATAACGTGCCGCTTCAGACGCTCCTCGACGGGCAGGTTGGCCGTGTCAACCTTCGCGCTCTTCGTCGTGACTCCCTCGAAAAGCGTTGTGAACACGCCGAGCGGGTCGTAGACGCACACGTCCCCTTCAAACCTGCGCCGGTCGTAGACGAGATCGCGCGCCACTTCCCGCTCGCGCTCGCCGATGCGGTTGAGCGGGACGATCTTGCTGGCGTTGACGATGGCCGCGTCCAGCCCGGCCTCGACCGCGTCGTGGAGGAAGACGGAGTTGAGCGCGACGCGCGACGCGGGATTCAGGCCGAAAGAGATGTTCGAGACGCCGAGGATCGTGAAGCAGCCGGGCAACTCCGCCTTGATGCGCCGCAACGCCTCGACTGTTTCGAGTGCGTTGCGACGGTCTTCCTCGATGCCTGTGGAGATGGGCAGCGCGAGCGGGTCGAAGAAAATGTCCGAGGCGGGAAAGCCGAGTTCGCCGGTCGCCTGTTCGTAAGCGCGCTTGGCGATTTTGAGCTTCCCTTCGGCGGTGCGCGCCATGCCCTCCTCGTCAATCGTGCCGACGACGACGCTCGCGCCATACTGTTTCGCCAGTTCGATAACTTTCTTGAAACGCTCCTCGCCGTCCTCGTAGTTCGTCGAGTTGAGGATGCACTTGCCGCCGGAATGCTGTAGGCCTGCTTCCATCTTCTGCCACTCGGTCGAGTCGAGCATGAGAGGAATCTTGACGTTGGTGACGAGACGCGAGACGAGTTCATGCATGTCGCTCTCGCCGTCGCGGCCCACGTAGTCCACGTTCACGTCGAGGACGTGCGCGCCCTCGCGCTCCTGCTCACGCGCCAGCGAGACGAGGCCGTCCCAGTCCTCCGCGTTCAGCAGTCCTCTCATTCTCTTCGAGCCGGAGGCGTTGACGCGTTCGCCGACGATGAGAAACGAAGTGTCCTGGCTGTAAGGCTGCTGTATGAAGAGCGACGAAGCGGCGGGGACGTGCGGGACTTCGCGCCTGTGCGGCTTCACGTCGCGGACGGCTTCGACCACGGCCTTGAGACGTGCCCTGCTGCTCGATGGTCACTTGCGCGATGACGGGCACGCGGCGCTTGAGGGACGCGAACTCTTCAAAGATGGCGGCCAGCGCGGCCTTCGTCTGCAAAATGTCCTGGCAGGTTTCGACGATCAGGATGTCCGCGCCGCCGTCGAGCAGGCCGCGCGCCTGTTCGGCGTAAGACGCCTTCATGTCGAGGAAAGAGATGTGGCCGAGACTCGGCAGTTTCGTCGTCGGCCCCATCGAGCCGGCGACCCAGCGCGGCCCGTTCGTGGTCGAAAAGTCGCGCGCGACCTTCTTCGCCAGTTGCGCGGCTTTGAGATTCAGTTCGTAAGCGAGGTGCGCGATGTCGTACTCGGCCAGCACGATGGAGGTCGAGCCGAAGGAATCCGTCTCGACCACGTCGCAGCCGACTTCGAGAAAGCCCGCGTGGACGCGCTCGACGGCGGAAGGTTTCGTCAGGACGAGATATTCGTTGCACCCATCGAGGCCACCGAAGTCGTCCGGCGTCAGATTCTGCGTCTGTATGTTCGTGCCCATCGCGCCGTCAAACACGACGACGCGCTCCTCAAGTGCTTTTAGAAAATCGCTCATTGCTTCTCGCCCGTCGCCGCACGACGATGTCTCGCCTATGCACGGCCCGCAAAAGTGAAACCCCGCGCCAAACAACGCGGGGCTTCATCTTGAAAGCCTTTTTGTAACGAGTCTTTAGTCGCAGACGCGCCGAGCTGTTTAGCGGATTATTTTACGTGGCCGCAAGTCGCCTTAACTCACCACGTTTGCGTAGTATTGAAACATCGCGCCGAAGTCATGTCAAGAGAGGCTTCGGCCAGCGACAGCCATTGTGACGCCCTCCGGCGATGTGTTAATTTGCATCCTGTTCTTGTCCTTCAAATCAGACGAGGCATCTTTACGCCAAACATGCGCCGCGCCATCTATCCCGGCTCCTTCGATCCCGTTACCAACGGTCATCTCGACATCATCGAGCGCGGCTGCAAACTCTTCGACGAAATCATCATCGCCATCCTCGTCCACCCCGACAAGCAGCCGCTCTTTACAGTCAACGAGCGGCGGGAAATTCTGGAAGAGGTACTGCCGGAAATCAAGAGCCGCGACTGTGCGCTTCGCGTGGATTCGTTTCAGGGACTGCTCATCAAGTACGCCGTCGAGCAGCAGGCCGACGCCATCGTGCGCGGCATTCGCGCAATCTCGGATTACGAGTACGAATTGCAGATGACTTTGATGAACCGCCGTCAGGAGCCGCGCATCGAGACGGTCTTTATGATGGCGGCTGAGGCTTATTCTTACGTCAGCTCGCGCCTCGTCAAAGAGGTCTACGACCTCGGCGGAACTATCGAGGGACTCGTCCCGCCGTCCGTCGAGGAGCGCATGCGCGAGAAGTTCCGCAAGGGGTGAGCGCCGCCCAACATATGCGCCGTCAGCCGTGCGGACTCCTGCGAATTTGTGTTGATTCGCGTGTTGGTTGCGCGGAGCAGTCGGGAAAGTTAACATCAGCCGAATACTGAATGAGTCGAGAGAATAAAACGATGTCCAGCCAGCCTGTGGGCAAAGCAGAAGCGAAATTCCCCGTCTCGGAAAACGTCGCACGGATGCAGCAGTCCTCGACGCTCGCGGCGATGCAGGCAGCCTTGACGATGCGCGCAGAGGGAGTGGACGTGGTTGATCTCGGCGCGGGCGAGCCGGACTTCGACACGCCCGAACACATCAAGCTCGCCGCCGCAGAGGCCATGCGCGCCGGGCAAACCAAGTACACCGCGACGGCGGGGACTCGCAAACTGCAAGAGGCCATCGTCAACTATTACGAGCGCGAGTTCGGCACGCGCTACGGCTTCGGCGAAGTGATGGCGACGGCGGGCGGCAAGCAGGCCATCTTCAACGCCGTCGTGACGCTCGCAAGGCCGGGTGACGAGGTGCTGATCCCGAAGCCTTACTGGGTGACGTTCCCCGAAATCGTCACCTTCGCGGGAGCCAGGCCGGTCTTCATCGAGACGGAGGAGACCGGATTTCAACTGACAGCCGAACAGGTCGAGCGCGCGATCACGCCGCGCACGCGGCTCATCATACTCAACTCGCCGTCGAACCCTTCTGGCCGCGTCATCGCGCCCGCAGAGTTTCAGAAGATCGTGGAATTGATCGTCGAGCGCGGACTCTACGCCGTCTCCGACGAGTGCTACCTGCGTTTCGTTTACCCGCCTGCGGAAGTGTTTAGCGCGGCAAAACTCGCGCCGGAGATACGCTCGCGCCTGTGCATCGCCGGCTCTTTCTCCAAAACTTTCGCCATGACCGGCTGGCGCATCGGCTATTCGCTCGCCCCTTCGGAATGGACGAAGGCGATGCTCAAGGTGCAAAGCCATTCGACCAGCAACCCAAGCTCT
>JAIVJG010000011.1 GCA_020200155.1 Acidobacteriota bacterium
GGATATAGTCGTGCGGCGCACCGGTGGTGTTCTTGATATAAACGCGGGTTGAGGAATTGCCTTCGATGAACCACGGATAGCCGCCTGTGCTGCTCGGCATCGCCGCGCTATTGATCAGCGGTACGCGGAAGACCTGATTATGATTCCGGCTCGCGCTCAGAGCAGACATCACGATGCCGCCCGGCTCGCCTCCATATTCAAATTCGAGACCCGCCGACGCAACGCCACGCACGGGGCCGCCCCGCCTGATCGCCGCTCCCACGTCAACGATCTTCACTTCGCCCGGCGCGAGGCGGGTGGACGGAAGCACGACAACGCCCGCGCTTCCGTCGGCCAGCGTGTAGGGGACGCGCCCGACTAACGTTGTCTCCACAGGCGAGACGTTCCGGGCGACGGCTACCGGCGTGAGCGTCTCGCCTCCCGCGCTGCCCAGACGCAGGCCGGCCCCGTCCAGCCGCGATGATTTCGCATTGCCCGGATCAATGAACTCGCCTGACAAAGAGTAACCCGCCTCCGGCTCTTGAATCAGCGCGCGTCCCAGCAGAGCGCCTCGCGCGCCTGAATGTTCGAGCGAAACGCCGAAGGCTCCGGCCAGCGTGCCGCCGTTTTTGCCCGTCAGGTCTTGCGGCAGGTTCAGGACGCGCGTCTCATGCGGCGCGAGCGTCAAAGTCAGAAGCTCTCTCTGCTTCGGCGCTGTATCCGCCGCGCGAGCCGTGACGGGCAACGGCGCGTCGGTCGTATTCGACAGGACGAGACGCACGTCACACCCGCGCGAAGGAAGCCACCACACGCCTTCCAATCGCGTGGAAAAGAACATCGCCGCCGGCTCGACCAGTTGCTCCTCGAACATCAGGCTGCGCCCGGCATCCACCAGCTTGACCTGCGCGCCCATCTCAAGAGGATGACCCTGATAGACGACCTGTAAACTGCCCTCCTCGAACGGCGTGCCCGTCAGAGCATACTCGCGCAGGTCAACCACTTTGAAGGAGTTTGCACCAACCGTCACCGCCGGCACGTCGAGGCGCTCGCCCGACAGGCTGAAGAACGTGGGCTGCGCCTCGAAAGGTTGCGGGCCTTTGTTATTCAGCGTCAGGGTGGCGCTCAAATTACCGCCGACGTTGTAGTAAGCTGCCGCCAACAAGTGCGGCGTCACGTTTTCGTCACGCGCGGGCGCGTCGGGTCCGGCGACGGACGGACGGCTCGCGAGTCCCGCACCCGTCCCGGCCTCCGGCGTCTCTGTCCGCGCCGCGAGGGAAAGCCGCGGGGCAGGCAGCAGAATGGCGCACAGGATCAGCACGAGCGCGAACGTGGTGGAGAGTGTTGGGCCGGCCACTAACCGGCTACGGGTCGGATGTGTGATTGAGTTGCTCATGGTTCCTCCAGTCTGGAATGAGGTTCGGGAAACGATGGAGCGAAACTTCCGCATCGGGCAAGCCTTCGGTAAGTTTTCGACTGCGAGACTGGGGCGGTTCCGCAATGGAAGTATGAGAATCCTGAAGGTATGCCTTCTCCCACAGATAGTCAAGAGTTTTCCTTCAAACAGCAGGAGCGCGGCGGTATGACAAACGAAGAGATCGCGCGGCGATTGGAGCGGATGGCGTTGTTGTTGGAGATACGCGGTGAAGACCGCTACCGCGTGCGTTCGTACCGCAGGGCCGCCGAGGTGATCGAGACGTGGCCGACGCCGCTCAAGCAGGTCGCCGTGGAAGAGGGCGTCAAAGGATTGCAGGCTCTGCCGGGCGTCGGCAAGGCCATCAGCGGCAAGATCGTCGAACTGTTTGAGCGCGGCACGTTCGAGGCGTGGGAGAAACTGACAGAAGAGACGCCCGAAAGCGTGCTCGACCTGCTGAAAGTCGAAGGCGTCGGACTCAAGACAGCAGCGACGCTTCACCAGCAGTTCAAGATTTCCTCGCTTGAAGACTTGCGGCAGTTTGTCGAGGGCGGCGGGCTGGAGTTAGTGGACGGGGTGGGTGAGAAGACGGCGGAGAGAATCACGTCGAGCGTCAAAGCTTGACAGGGCCTTGACCGTGCGGGCGCGGGTCAAGGCGCGTCTTCGACCATCTCGGCGTGTCGCTCGCGCTTCGCAGCGTCCGGGGTCAGGGCGCGGGCGACTTCAGTTGAAGGAGATGCGCGAGGACTCCCGTCAGCAGGTAGAAAATCCCAGCCCCGATGATGAGAAACTTGAACGAGGCGCAGACCGTCGCCAACGTCGGGGAAGAACTCCTGACGGCCTCGTCAGCCGTCATTCTCAGGGCCGCACGCAGCATCTTATCCATCTCGTAATTCTCTACCCAGTCGAGCACTCCGGCCAGCCACATCGCGTAGGCGAGCAGGATGCCTGCGTGTGCGCCAGCGTTCCACGCACATAGAGCCGGTCGGCGACCATCACGCAGACGAGCGCGAGGAGCGTCGAGTAGAGCGGGATAAAGAAGAGCGTGTCGAGCTGTTGGAGGTCGAGCGCGAGTCTCAAGCCGCCGCCGTCCTTCCACGCTCCGACTATTTTACCGGCTATCGCCTCGTTGCCCGCCAGTTCCAGCGAGACTAAGCTATAAGGCTTCAAAGGCTCCGCTGAGGGCGCGCTCTTGCCGAGGATCACGATGAGGGCCAGCAGAATCGCGAGAGACAGAAATTGCGGCCACCCTACATGGAAGAGTTGGAGTGGATGCCACATTTTGGTTGCGAGCCTCCCATCGGAAAAGTTGAGAGAGACAATATCACTGCGGACTGCCTGAAATCACTGCCGGACGCGCGGGGCGAGGAGCAGAAGGTACGCACGTGGTTTAGCCTCGCTGGGCGCGGCCCGTTTGACTTACTCTTTGATCTACTTCCGCGAAGTCATGGCCGCAGGGTCTGAGAGCAGAAGCAACGCGCCGATGATCACGAGCACGACACCGACCCAACGCATCATACCTGGTCGCTCGCCGAGTACCGCGTAGCCCAGCAGCACGGTCACTGCCGGATAGGCGGCGGTCAAAGGCACGATGATGGACACCTGCCCCCTCTCCAGCGCGAGGTAGTAGAAGAGAAGACCGAGGGCCAGCGCGGCCCCCGAAATCAAGCCGAAGACGTTCCACGAAGAGAAGAATGGTACTGTGTCCTGCTTGCGGAACAGGAAGAGCGCGACGGGAATCGCGCAGGCCGCGCTGATTAAAATCTCGGCGAGGAACATGCTGGTCGGAGCCATTTTTCTTTCCAGCGCCAGCTTCCCGAAAAATCCCCACAGCCCCCACAGGAGGATCGTGAGTCCTGAAAACGTCAGCAAGCGATAGTCGGTATCCATAGTCGGAATGATTAACCCGGAAGCCTTTCAGATTTGGCCGCTCTCTTTGAAGAAGGCCCGCCATGACTGTGGCGCGCCGTCGAAGCATCAGGCTACGACTTAATGCTCGGTGTCGGCTTCGTTTGAAACGACTGGTCGAGAATCTCCTCGCCCTGCGACAAGAGTTCCTCGACCATCGCGTTATCTCCCTTCCTCGCCAGCACCCAGTTGGCAAAAACCACCCTGCCGGAACGGTCGGGTGCGGCAAAGCAGCCGTACATGAAATCGCCCGTTGGGCCAATAGTGAGCATGAAGGCACCGTTCGCGCTTGAACCGGGACGTGTTGATTCCCACTCACCCACCAGGTGTTTTTCGTGAACCAGTTCGCAGGACGCTGTGTAGTTATCGTTTTTCGGGTTGTGATCGCTGATGATGGCCACCTGCCCGCCGCACGCTTCAACCCTGACGTCTTCGACGAGGACGGGGGTTCCCTTCATGTAGGTCGAGATGTATTTGGAAACCCAGTCACCCTTCAAATCATCGGCGGGGTCGCTACATCCCTGCTTCGAAAGTGCCGCTTTGACCGCTTCCCTGACGCGCTTCACGTCTTCCGTCCACAGGTTACCCTTAAACTGCTGCGGGAACAGATCCTCATCAAGATTGGACTCGCCCTTGAAGATGATCACATCCACACCTGCTCCCCAGAATGCGCCAACCTCTGCCAAGCACCAACTGGATTTGAGTGAGTTCTGAGTAGCGAGTAGAACGCACACGGCGCATTTCTTGATTCCATCTCTCAGTTGATCTGCCAGTGAACTGCCGGCCATGATTGCGGCGGCATCCCAAACTTCAATCCCATGTCCTGTCAAAGCCTCGCTGAGGCTGGTGAATGGCCCCTGATCCTTTTGGCTGTAGCTGATGAACGCTGGCATCTGTGTTGTCCTCCAAACGGTTTTGTTGGTGAATGACTGTTGCCGGAGCGAACTGGTTTCAAATACCTGCATGACAAACCAGCGAATGCGGCACGGCAGAAGCGCAACCCGCGCGCCCTATCGCCGGCCCTCGTCCTTCGCTCGTTTGACGATGACGAGCGTGATGTCGTCAACGGCGGGCGTGCCCTGCGCGAACTGCGTGAGCGCCGCCTCGATCTTGTCGCGGATGCCTGCGGCTGACAGTTCGACGTTTTTCCAGATCACGTCCTGAAGACGCGAGGGGCCGAACTCTTCGCCTTTGGGGTTCTGCGTCTCGGTGACGCCGTCGGAGTATGCGACGAGCACATCGCCGGGCTGAATTTGCGTGCGCCCTTCGCGGTAAGCGGCGTCGGGCATGATGCCCAGAGGGAGTCCACCCGCGCCGAGTTGCTCCATCGTGCCGGCGGCATGCGCGATGAGCGCGGGGTTGTGCCCGGCGTTGATGAAGGAAAGCGAGCCGGAGAGCGGGTCGAGTTCGGCGTAGAAAAGCGTGACGAAGCGATTGGCGGGCGTGTTGTCCGCGAGGTAGCGATTGACCGCGACGATGGTCTCGACGAGCGACTGGTGCGAGGCGACCTGCGCGTGGACGGCGGCGTGCAATGAAGACATCAGGAGCGCGGCGCTCGTTCCCTTGCCTGATACGTCGCCGAGCGCGATGACGAAACGCTCGTCCGGGCGGCGTATGAAATCGTAATAGTCGCCGCCGATTTCGTAGGAGGGGAAGCTAATGCCCTGCAACTCGTAGCCGGGCACGGCGGGCGGGGCCGTCGGGAGAAAGCGCTGCTGAATCTCGCGCGCCAGTTGCAGCTCGCGCTCGAAGCGATCCTGTTCGAGATGCTCTTCGATGAGCCGCGCGTTCTCGACGCGGATGGCGGCGACGGAGCCGAGCGTCGTCAAAACCTTCAGGTGGTCTTCGGTGAACTGTGCCTCTCCGAGCGGCGAGTCGGCGTAGATGATGCCGAAGATGCGTTCGCCGACGCCGAGCGGCACGGCGAGCACGGAGCGTATGCCCTGAATCATGATGGTGCTGCCCTTGAAGCGCGGATCTTGCTGCGCGTCGGAAGTCAGGACGCTGCGGCCTTGCCCGACTACTTCCTCGATGATCGTGCGGCTGACGCGAATCTCGCCGACCTCGCCCCGGGTGCTCTCTCGAAGTTCGGCCACGCGCGCGCGCAACTCTTTGTCCTTCGCGTCTCGCAGCATAATCAGGCAACGCTCGGCGGGCACGGCCTCGAAGACGAGTCGCGCGACCTGCGTCAGCGTCTCGTCGAGCGTCGCGGAGGCGAGGAGCGTGACGCCGACCTTGCTGATTAAGGCCAGCAGATCGCTCTGCTCGCCCGCGCGACGCGTCGCGGCGGCGGAAGCGACGGCGGCAACCTGCCGTCCGGAAGTCTGCGTGCGCGCTCCCTCGATGGCTTCGAGCAGGCCCGAAGTGGTGCGGTGGCCCGAATCGAGCGCGATGGTCGCGGCGGGGAGCGGGACTTCCTCGATGGTCGCCGCGCTGGACAACTCGCCAATCGCCGACTTGTCTTTGAAGACGATGTCGGTCTCGCCTATCTGGATGCGCCCGCCGGGGTCGAGCGTGACCGCGCTCTCGACCTTCGAGCCGTTGTAGTAAGTGCCGTTGGCCGAGCCGAGGTCTTGCAGGACGTACTGGTCGCCCTCGCGCCGCACCTCCGCGTGGACGCGCGAAGCGAACGGGTCCGGGACGCACAGGTCGTTGCGCGCAGAGCGCCCAATCGTGATACGCAGACGCCCCAGCGGAAACGTGTCCGGCGCGCGGTCGGGATTATTAACGACAAGCTCAGGCATGATTGAAGTGATGAATGCGGAGTGATGAATGATGAATGAAAGACAAGAGCCTTGCTTTTCATTCATCATTCATCACTGCCGCGTTCATCATTGCTTTCTCAGCCGGTCGAACTCCTGTTCGAGTTGCTGCGTGTAGCGGCGCGACTGCGAAGCGAACTGGCCGCGTTGCGCGTTCTGAAAGTAGCCGAGCGCGGCGACAACTTCGGCGCGCTTGAGATTATGAATGTCTTTGCCCTCGACGAGATTGAGGCCGAGATAATAGTAAGCGTCAGGGTTGCCGGACTGCGCGGCGGACAGGAACTCGCGGACTGCCGCCCCGCGATTCGCGCGCCACAATTCGACACCGCGCTGGTAGTGTTCGGCGGGCGTCAACTCTGTGACGCGGGCGGGCGGCTGTGTCGGCGCGGGCGTCGGAGCCGGCGGCTGTGTCGGCTGCGGGGTCGCGGAAATGTTGGGAAGCGCGGTAGGATTCTGCTCTCGCTCACGCGCGGCGCGCTCGCTCGCCGTCTCGTTCGGCTTCGGCGTAGGCGTCGGAGTCGGCTGCGTCAACTCCGCGAGACGCTGGCGTGCGAGGCCTGCAACGTCAGCCGCCGGTGCCGAAGTCAGGCGCTGGTAAACGGCGCGTGCTTCGTCTGCGCGCCCGGATTGCCGCAGCGCGTCGGCGTAGGCGAGCAGGTCGTTCGAGTCTGCCGACGCGTCGCCGACGAGCGCCAGTAGATGCCGGTAGCTTTCCGCCGCGTCGCCGTAGAGATTTTCGGCGAGTTGGGCGGAAGCGAGCGAGCGCCACGCGGCGAAGTCGTTCGGGTTGTTCTGCGTGACGACGCGGAACTCTTCAATGGCCTCGCGCCGTCTGCCGTTTTCTAAAAAGATTTCGCCGAGGCGTTGATGCGCGCGTGTGTTCGAGGGATCGAGGCCGTTGGCTTCGCGCAGTCGCGCGGTGGCCGCTTCGGCATCGCCCGCAGCGAGCAGGGCTGCGGCTTCACTCATCTTCTGTTCAAAAAGTTGCTTCGCGTCGGGCGGGGCGACGGGCGGCACCGAACTCGCGTCCGTGGGCGAGGGACTCCGCCAGCGTGTCGCGACGAGCCAGCCGGCGACGACGGCGAGGGCCAGCAGTCCGACACACGCCGCGAGGACGAAAGGCCACGCGCGCCGACGCCGCGCTACGGTTGGCGGCACTGACGGCGGGGCGTGCGGGAGCGTTGTCGAGACACCCGCCGTTGCCGATTCAGACGAAGGCGTCGCGCCGCGAGTCGGCGTCAACTCGACGGGCGCGGGCGACTGGCTCCCGTCGAACGGGCGCGCGACCCTCGGCACGGTAATGGTCACTTCCTCGTCCGGTTCGTGCTTGAAGACAGGGCGGGTCATCATCCCGAAATCGTCGGACGCGGCGGCGGGTTGCTGCAACTCGCCGGTGTCGAGCGCGTTATTAACCGCGTTGTCGGCGCGCGGAGAGTTCTCGATGTGCGTGTCGCGCTCTGTTTGTAAAAGTGTCTCTTCGGGGTCGGCGGCTCGCCCCGGCGCGGGCGACTGTTCGCGCAGGAGGCGTTCGAGGTCGGCCTGGTTGACACGCGTCGTGTCGGCGACGGTGCGGCGCGGGTCGTCCGCTGCGAGACCGTCTGTGGTGCGGCCCTCGTCTGTGAGCGGGGCGGTGGCGGCCTGCGGCGAGACGGTATCCTGCGTGCCGTCGCCGCTCCGTGCAGGCATGCCGCAACGACGGCAGAAGCGCGCGTTCGCTTGAATATCCGCACCGCAGGTTGGACAGGTCTTGAGCATTAAATGTTCCTGAGAAGTTTTCGGCAACCAGCAGTCAACAATCAGCCTTGCCCCTCTCGAAGTTCAACGCCGGTACGAAACTTGAAGGCACGGCGGACGACAAAAAAACTGTTGGACGGCGACTGCCGCCGGCTGATCGCTAATTTTTCGGCGAAGACTGCGGCGGCGCATTGTAGACACGCGACGCGTCGCGTGCGCGCACCACCACGGTTCCGGCCAAAAAGTCGTGGAGCGCGCGGCCTTCGCGGTTGAAGGCCGCGAGGATAAGACCGACTCCGAGCGTCAGAAACGACAGCGGGTAGCCGACGAGATGGCGCAGGGCGGCGCGCACGTATCCAAGCGGCACGCCGTCGCGTTCTTCGACGCGCAGCCCCGTCACCCACTTGCCGAGCGTCTGTCCGCCCGAACCCGCGAGCAGCACGAAATTGAGCAGCGCTACGACGCCGATAGTCACGTAGGTAATCGTCAACAGCGTCGAAGTGTCCCGTCGCGTCTCGATGCCGAACATGCGCGCCAGCAGCGTCGCCAGCGCCACGACGCCGATCAGGAGGATGTAGTCAATCAGCAGCGCGCCGCAACGCAGCGAAAAAGGCGCGCGCAGGCGTTCGATGTTAACTTCCCCCGCCCTGACCCCGACGGCTCGCGTGCCCGTGCGTGCGCCTGCGGTCGTTGCTCGTTCTGTTCGCAAAGTCATTTTTGATTTTCGACTTCAGGTTTTTGATTTGCGACTGCGCGTAGATGTGTCCGCGTTACTCGAATCAAAAATCGAGAATCGAAAATTCCTTTTCATCCGATCAAAAAATGGAGCGTGGTTTCGCCGAGTCGCAGGCGGTCGCCGCTCTCCAGCGTGCGTGGCTGGCGCGGCCCCAGCTTGACCGAGTCGTTGACCACCGTCCCGTTGACGGAGCCGAGGTCTTCGACCAGATAGGTGTCGCCCTGCCGCCAGATGCGCGCGTGGCGGCGCGAGATTTTGGTCTCCGGGTCGAACTTCGAGAGGTCAACGTCCGGGAAAATGTTCGACTGCGGGTCGGTGCGGCCCACGAGGTTGCTCTCCTTCTGCAAAGAGAACGTCGCATCGAGTTCCGTAGTTCCCGCGACGACGAGCTTGGCCGTCGCACGCGCCGCGCGCACGCTTGCGCTCGCCTCCGCCTGAGGCTGCCGCAAGCCGCAGTGCGCGCAGAACACGTCGTCCGCCGCGATGCGCCCGCCGCAGAAACCGCAGTAGACCATGTCCACCGCGAGCGTCTTCGCGTCCTGATGGCCGGGGACGTGCGCCGCGCCGTATGTGACCGAGCCGGCGCGCAGGTGTTCGAGGTGCGCGGCGAGCACATCGCGCAGTTCCCCCGCCGAGTGGAAGCGCGCCTCCGGGCTGTACTCGACGGTGCGACAAAGTATGCGCTCCATCTCGTTCGAGATGGCCGGATTGATTTTGCGCGGCAGCGGGTGCTTCGTGAAATCAAAAATCAGGAGCGGGTTGTCCTGCGGGTCGGAGCCGGTCATCAGGTGAAACATCGTCGCGCCCAGAGAATAAACGTCGGAGCGCGGCTCGACGTTACCGCTGAAGAGTTCGGGCGGCGCGTAGCCCATCGTCCCGACCGCCGTCACACCCTTCTCTTCTTTCTGCACCCAGCGCGCGATGCCGAAGTCAATCAGCATCACGCGACCGCTGTTGCCGTCAATCATCAGGTTGGCCGGCTTGAGGTCGCGGTAGATGATGGGCGTCGGGCGCGTGTGCAGGTAGTGGAGCACGTCGGCGACCTGACAGGCCCAGTCCGTGACGGTCAACTCGTCTATGCGTCCGCCGGGCGCGTTACGCAGGCGCGCGAGAAAGTCGCCGCCGGAGATGTACTTCATGACGAGATAAAAGCGCGCCGCTCCCTCGTCGTAGAAGTAGTCGTAGATGGTCGGAATCGAGGGGTGTTCGAGCGAGGCCAGGAGCATAGACTCGCGCTTGAAGTCGTTGACGGCCTTTTCATGCTGCGACTCGTCGAGCTGCGACTGGATCATCTCCTTGACGGCGCGCGGCTGGTCGCCGAGGTTGCGGTCTTTGGCGTAATAGACCGCGCCCATGCCGCCCCCGCCGATGCGCCGCACGATCTCGTAGCGGTCGCTCAACAACGTACCGGGGTCAAGCTGGCTCGTCGAGCGGCGCGAGCGTCCACTCGAACCGGCGGTGCGCGGGGAATGCGGCGGCACGTCGCCCGTCGCCCGTCGCGCTCCCACTCTGCCCGGCGCGCTCGCCTCGCCGCCGTTTGCACCGGCGTTGTCATTCGCGCCCGCGTTGTCGCCAATCGCGCCTGCGTCGCCAGTCGCCGCCGGGCTTGATTCGTCGCCACTGCTCGGCTCGCTCTGCACGTCGTCCCCGGCGGAGTTCTCCGCGTTTTGCGAGCCGGGGTCGAGTGCGTCGGACGCAAGGGGCGGCGTCTGCTCGCGCGTCGCGTGTGGCGGCGGAAACGGTTCGATGAGCGTGGCGGAATCGTAAAAGTCGGGGTCGGGCGCGGGCGTCTCCGCGCCGGGCACGCCGATGAGCGTCGGCTGGAATTGTTCGACGGAATCCGCGCCGCCGTTCGCCTCCGACGGTTGCGCGCCTGCGGCGGAAGCGGAGGCAGCCGACGCGCGCTCTTCTACTTCAGTTGCCTGCCCCGCCTCTGCGCTCGTGCCCGCGTCGCCCATCGCGGCGGAAGACTGCGCCAGGAGTTCGCGCGCCGCCGCGTCCGCCGGGCGCGTGACGGGCTGGACGGCGGCGGCTCCGCAGTTGCCGCAGAAGCGATCTCCGGGCGCGACGTGGACGCCGCATTTATGACAGGGCAACATCACTCGACTATTTCACACTGACCGCTGGAAAAATTTCCGGGACACCGGCGGCGGGCGCAAGCGTTTCGCCCGTCGCAGGATTAACAGCTTACTTCAGGATGTGAAAGCGCAGGAACGTTTTGCCGACGATAACCTCATCGCCGTCGTGCAGGAGTTGGCGGTCGCCGGGCAGCAGGCGTCTCCCGCGATTGATGAAAGTGCCGTTGGTGGAACCTAAATCTTCGATGTAATACTGGTCGCCGCGTCGCGTGATGCGCGCGTGGCGGCGCGAGACTTTGGCTTCCGAGTCGTCTGCGTCGAGGTCAACATCCGGGAAGACTCCGCCGTCCGCATCCCAGCGACCAATCTGCGACTCGTCTTCGTTGAGCGGGAACTCCTTGCCCGCCGCACGCCCTCGATGTATGACGAGCTTCGCGTGCGGGCCGTCCTGACCGCGCTGTGAAACGTCCTGGCTGCTGTGCGCCGCGAAGTGTGCGGGCTGGCCGCCGGGCGCGGCGGTGGGCGCGGGGACGTGCGTTTCGACGTGATGGCCGTTCTGAGAATCCGGCTTACCCGAAGTCGCATCGCCCTCGGCTGCGCGCCGCTCGACGACTTTGGCGTGGCTCGCATTGTCCGGGTCGCCGCCGCCGTCATCCGCCGCCGGCTTCCTCGCCTGCTGCGACTCGCCACTGCCGAGCGCGGCTCCACACTCGTCGCAGTACTGCGAGCCTTCAAGATTCTCCGTCTGGCACCTATCGCAGGTGATCATGTCGCGCCCTTCGTTTTTGTGGACTGGCTGCACGGGAGAAAGCCCCGGAGATGCTCTGAAATCACACCCGCCGTCGAAATTTCCGGCACGCGCGGGGAAAGCCATTCTAGCGCGAAACCCGAACGCGCGCCAACAGTGTCAAAAGCAGTGTCTCGTCAGTCGCCAATCGTGAATAGAGAAAGCGGTTCTTTCCATTCATATTTGGCGAACGCGTTGTTGAAACTGTGACGCCTTTTTAAACGTAGAAGAATTGCCGGCGCGAGAGACTCTGGTTGGAATCTGGATTTGCGCGCCGGTTTGTGCGAAGCTGGCGCTTCCCGGCCCGACTTGAAACCAACCCTTTTTTTATCAGAAGAGGATTTTAGACTCCATGGCTATCAGCCGAAAAAGAAAAATCATCATCGCGGTCGCGGCGGTGGCCGTGCTCGGCCTCATCGTCGTCATCAGCATTTTCGCGCGCGGCAAGGACGAGCCGGAAGTGACGGTCGTGAAAGTCGAAGTGCGGCCCGAACTGAAGTCAACGGTGACGGCGTCGGGCGAAGTGCGCCCCGTGAAGTTCATCAACCTGACGAGCGAAGTGGCCGGCAAGATCGAGGAGATCGCCGTCAACCCCGGCGACCACGTGACGACGGGTCAGGCGCTCGTGCGCGTTGACCCGACGCAGCTCGCGTCTTCCGCAGAGGCGCAGGCCGCGGGCGTGCAGGTCGCCATCTCCGACGTGCAGAACGCGCGCGGCGCTGTCACCGCCGCCGAGAATAACGTCTCGCAGGCGCAGCAGGGACTCAACGCGGCGGAGGTCGGTCTCGCGCAAGCCCGGCAGACGGTCGTCACCGCACAGACCAACGTGGATCAGGCGCAGACGGGCGTCGAGCGAGCGCAGGTTGATCTGGCGACGGCGCGGCGCGAGTTGAAGCGCGTCACCGAGTTGGTCGAGTCCGGCGTCTCTTCAAGGTCGGAGTACGACGCGGCGAAAGACCGAGAGGCGCTGGCGCTCAAGTCCGTGCAATCGGCGCAGAGCAATCTACGCACGGCGCAGGCGCAGCTTAAGGCGCAGCAGATCGCCATCGAGGAAGCCAAGGCGCGCGTCAACCAGCAGCGCGTCAGCGTGCGCGAAGCGCAGATCGGCGTCCAGCGTGCGCGTTCCAGCGTCTCGTCCAGCGAGGCACGCGCCAACCAGCAACAGGCGCTCCTGCGCGGCCAGTCCAGCCAGCGCTACAAGGCCACGACCTACGCGCCGCTGACGGGCGTCGTCGCAGACATCCCCGCGCGCGTCGGCCAGTATGCGCTCGCAGGCTTCTCGACCACCTCGCTGATGACCATCGCCGACATGACCACGATCAACATCGAGGTCAACGTGGACGAGACCGAAATCTCGAAGGTCAAGGTCGGGCAGAAGGCGAAGATCAAGGTGGACGCACTCGGCGAGCGCGAGCTTGAAGGCGAAGTCAAGCTGACGAACCCGCTGGCGATCAGCAAGACACAGGCGGCGGCCAACAGCGGCCTCGGCAACAACATCAACGTGCAGGAGGCGAAGGAATTGAAAGTCGTCCTCCAACTCGTCAACCTGCCCGACGACGTGCGCGAAGCGCTCCGGCCCGGCATGACGGCGACGGCCAACATCACGACCGACACCAAGCAGAACGTCATCGCCGTCCCTCTGCAAGCCATCGTCGAAAAGCAGCCCAGCCCGACGCCGACGCCCGCAGCCGGCTCCGCGCCGCCCGCGCCGACCGAGAAACCCAAAGACATCAAGGGCGTCTACGTGATGGAGAACGGCAAAGTGAAATTCATCACCGTCCAGACGGGCATCACCGGCGAGTCCGACATCGAGATCACGGGCGGCCTCAACGCAGGCGTGGAAGTCATCACGGGGCCGAGCCGCGTGCTTCGCACACTGAAGGAAGGCGCGTCCGTCAAGAAGCAAGTGAAGAAGCCCGGCGACACGGACGCGAAGAGCGAGGAGAAGAAATGAGCGACGCGACAATGGCGACGCCGCCGTCCGTCGTCGAAGCGGGCGCGCTCGAACACGGCGACCTGCTCGCGCACGACGCCGTGCCTGCCGCCCTCATCTCCATGCGCGACATCTGGAAGACATACCAGATGGGTTCGGAAGAATTGCACGCGCTGCGCGGCGTCTCGTTCGACGTGCAGCGCGGCGAGTACATGGCGATCATCGGCCCTTCCGGGTCTGGCAAGTCCACGCTGATGAACCTCATCGGCTGCCTCGACACGCCTTCGCAGGGACGCTACTGGATCAACGGCAAACTCGTCTCCGCGATGGACGACGACGAACTCGCGCGCATCCGCAACAAAGAGATCGGCTTCGTCTTCCAGACCTTCAACCTGCTCGCACGCGCCACCGCGCTGCACAACGTCGAACTGCCGCTCATCTACGCGGGCATCAGTTCCGCCGACCGGCACGAGCGCGCCAGGCAATCTCTGGCGTCTGTGGAATTGACCGACCGCATGACGCACAGGCCGAACGAGCTTTCCGGCGGGCAGCGCCAGAGAGTCGCTATCGCACGCGCCCTCGTCAACCACCCTTCGCTGCTCCTCGCCGACGAACCGACGGGCGCGCTCGACTCGCATACGAGCGTCGAAATCATGAACCTCTTCGAGAAACTGCACTCGGATGGCAACACCATCATCGTCGTCACGCACGAACCCGACATCGCCGCACGCGCCCATCGCGTCATCTCAATTCGCGACGGCCAGATCGAGAGAGACGAGCGGATCAAGTGAGCAAACGCACGGTCAGAGGACGGGAAACCGAAGGCGCGGCGAGCAACACGTTCGCCGCGCTTTTGCTTTCACTGTGCAAGTTTGCTGTCGCCGCGCCCGACGGCGGTAGCGGTCGGAGCATAAAACGCTTATCTTTTAGACGGCAATGAGCACCGAATTGGAAACAGAGGCGGACGTGGAACGACGGCGCGGCGGCAGAATGGTTTCCGGCGCACGCACGCGCCGCGCCGCGTCTTCTTCTCGCCTCTTTCTCTACAAGACGTGGGAAGCGTTCCGCATCGCGCTCGGTTCGCTGCGGGCGAGCAAGCTTCGCACAGGCTTGACGCTCGTCGGCGTCGTGGTCGGCGTCGCCGCCGTCATCGCCGTCGTGACGATCATCAAGGGACTCGACAAGACCGTCGCCTCGACCTTTTCATCGCAAGGCTCGACCGTCTTCACAGTCTCGAAGCGCCCGCAGGTCATCACGTCGCGCGAGGATTTCATACGCTTCAACCGCCGCAGGGACGTGACGGAAGAAGACGCCGCCGCGATCACGCGCCTCTGCACGGCTTGCTGGCGCACAGGAATCGCGGCCAACGCAGCGGCGACCATCAAGCATGGCGACCAGTCCGCGCAGAACGTGCGCGTCCGTGGGCTGACGCTTTCGATGTTCGCCATCGAAGACACGGATGTCGTCGCGGGCCGCCCGTGGATCGAGGCCGAGGAATCTTCGGCGCGCAACGTGGCGGTCGTCGGCGCGGACGTGATTGACAACCTCTTTGGCGGCGCTTTGCCCGAACAAGTCATCGGCCAGCAACTTCGCATCGAGGGCGGCACCTACGAGATCATCGGCGTCGCCGAACGCCTCGGCAAAATCTTCGGCTTCTCGCGCGACAACTTCGTGCAGATTCCCTTCCCGACCTTCAAGAAGAATTTCAACGCGCGCGAATCGCTGATCGTCTTCGTGCAGGTTCCCGACGACAACGGGATGGTCGCCGCGCAGGACACGGCGCGCTCGATCATGCGTAACCGCCGGGGCAAAACCTTCGACGAAGAGGACGACGGCTTCGCGCTCGAAACACAGGACGTCTTTATAGACCTCTACAAATCCGCGACCGCGAACATTTACATCGTGACCATCGGAGTGGCCGCCGTCTCGCTCGTCGTCGGCGGCATCGTCGTGATGAATATCATGCTGGTGAGCGTCACCGAGCGGACGAAGGAGATCGGCGTCCGCAAGGCCGTCGGCGCGAGCCGCAAGGATGTGCTCCTGCAATTTCTCATCGAGGCCGTCGTGCTGACAGGCATCGGCGGCGCACTGGGCGTCGTCTTCGGTTTCGCGCTCGCCTTCGCGCTTTCTCTGGCGATGAATTTTCCATTACTTTTCAGCGCAGGCTCCGCCGTGCTCGGCGTCACCGTCTCGTCTGCCGTCGGCATCGCCAGCGGCCTCTGGCCGGCGTGGAAGGCTGCGAGCTTAGACCCGATTGAAGCGTTAAGAGCCGAGTGAAAAGCGACGGGTGCTGAAAGCCGTGTCGCAATCGGTTTTGACCCACTACTCCGTACTGCTTATGACTTTCGACGACATCAAAGAATCGGCTCTGCTCGCGTTCTCGACGGTGCGCGCGAATAAGCTGCGTTCGGCGCTGACTATCTTAGGCGTCGGCATCGGCGTCGTGACGCTGACGTTCATGGTCTCAATCATACAGGGCTTGAACAAGGCGTTCGCCGACCAGATTGAGGCGCTTGGCTCGAACACGATTTTCGTCTCGAAGTTTGATCCGAGTTTCGGGCGCACGCGGCCCACTTCGGAAGAACTTCACCGGAAAGATTTAGACGTGGACGACGTTGAGGCCATTCGCAGGGAATCCCCTTCGCTTGAGAGCATCGCTCCCATCCGGCGCAAGATCGCCGTCAGCGTGCGCCATCTGGACAGGCAGAGCGACTCGCCCATCCTGTTCGGCGTGACGCCGTCCTACGAGTTTACGCTCTCGCAGTATGTCGGGCGCGGGCGGTTCATCACGGATGCAGACTTGTCGGAGCGTGCTAACGTCTGCGTGCTGGCGCAGGACGTGGTGCGTGCGCTGTTCCCCTACGAAGACCCGCTCGACAAGGAAATCAAGATCGGCGGTACGCCCTACCGCATCGTCGGCGTGATGGAGACTCTGGGAAACTTCTTCGGCCAGTCGCGCGACAACTCGATCTTCATCCCGCTCTCAAGCTTCGACAAGTTCTGGCGCGACATCGAGCCGCCCGAAGTCATCTTCTTCGTCATCGTCCGCCCCCGTTCGCGCGCCTACGTCAAACCCGCGATTGACGAGATCACGGATATTCTGCGCCGCCGGCGACAGGTGCCGCCCCGCGCGCCGAACAACTTCGGCATCTCTTCGCAGGACTCTCTGCTCGACTTCTACAATCAACTGACGGGCGCGACGTGGCTCGTGCTGACCGCCATCTCTTTCGTCGCGCTGATGATTGGCGGCATCGGCGTGATGAACATCATGCTCGTCTCCGTGACGGAGCGCACGCGCGAGATCGGCATCCGCAAGGCCGTCGGCGCGACGCGCGCTGACATCCTCTGGCAATTTCTCATCGAGGCAGTAGTGTTGACCGGCATCGGCGGCATCAGCGGTCTTTTCGTCGGCGAAGTCGCGAGTCTCCTGATGAACAAGTATTCGCCGCTCCCTGCCTTCGTCCCCGTCTGGGCCATCTTCGTCGGTATCGGCATCTCCGCGAGTGTCGGCATCGTCTTCGGCCTCTGGCCCGCGTGGAAGGCCGCGCGCCTCGACCCCATCGAGGCGCTGCGCTACGAATAGTGTGGCCGTCCCCGGTTTGCAACTAAAAGCTTCTTTGTGCCGTAATACAGCCGCCCATGAAATTCATAGAGACTCTCAAGCTCGCGCTCGCGGCCATCTGGGCACACAAGCTCCGCTCGGCGCTGACGCTGCTGGGTATGATTATCGGCGTCATGTCCGTCGTCGTCGTGGTCTCGCTGATCGAGGGTTTCAACCGCTACGTGGACGAGAAGATCGCAGGCATCGGCGCGAAGTCTTTCACGATTCAGCGCTTCAACATCTTCGAGGACTTCAAGGACACGGACACCATCGCCGCCGCGACGCGTCGCAACAAAGACCTGACGCTGGATGATTTCGAGTACCTGCGCGCCCGCGCCGTGCTCGTTGACAAGCTCGGCGCGGGCGGGCGTCCCACGGCTTCGCAGATCAAGCATGGGGCAGAGTTGCTCGAAGACGTGGCCGTGGACGGCGTCACGGCGAACGTCGCCGACATCAAGAACATAGACATCGCAGACGGGCGCTTCTTCACTGAGACCGAGAACGAGACCGCCGCGCGCGTCGCGTTTCTCGGCGCGGACGTGGCGAACAAGCTGTTCCCCGCGAAGAGTCCGCTGGGCGATGAGATTTACATCGCCGGGCTGCCTTACCGCGTCGTCGGCGTCGCCGCCGTCAAAGGCTCTGTGCTCGGCATCCCGCAGGACAACTTCGTGACCATCCCGCTGAGGACTTATGCAAGCAACTTCGGCGGGCTGGTACGCAACCGCTCGCTCTACTTCATAGCGACCTCGAAATCCGATGAACTCTTCGACGACGCCGTCGAAGAATCGCGCCAACTGATGCGCACGCGCCGTCGTATTCCCGCCAGAGCGAAGGACAACTTCGGCATCATCACGCCCGACGCCATCACGGGCCTGCGCGACCGCATCTTCGGCTCGATCTTCATCGTCGCCATCGTCGTGCCCGGCATCGCGCTCGTCGTTGGCGGCATCGTCATTATGAATATCATGCTGGTCTCTGTGACGGAGCGGACGAAAGAGATCGGCATCCGCAAGGCGCTCGGCGCTCGGCGCGGAGACATCCTCAAGCAGTTCCTCGTCGAGGCCGTCACGCTCTCGGCCATCGGCGGCGCGACGGGCGTTTTTCTGGCGTGGATTATCGGGCGCGTGCTGACCGCCGTCTTCTTCCCGACGTACCTGTCGCTCGTCGCCGTCTTCGTCGCCGTCTCCGTCTCCGGCGGCATCGGCGTGCTGGCGGGCATTTTCCCGGCGTGGAAGGCCTCGAAGCTCGACCCGATTGAAGCACTCAGGGCCGACTAGCGAGATGATCGGTCGAACGTATGAGCGTCTTAATAAAGATAGTGTTTACGACGATAGCGCTTTTTTTCTATGCGAGTTTGTGGATGCCAAGTTTAAGTCGTTACTTTCATTGGAAACAAACTGATATAAGATTGGGTTTAATTAGCCGTATCGGCTTCACGTTAGTGTTTGGCGTGGGCGCGATACTGATGGTGATTGGCCCGCCCTCGGAGAGATACAGAGGCTGGCACGTTGGCGCTATAATTTTAGGCTTCATCCTTGTTGCGTTCGGCTTTGTCAACGATTGGCTCAGGGATAGGGCATGAAGATTCAGGGAAGCTATTGCTGACCACTGATAGATTTTATGAAACTGCTCCGCAGTGACATTTACGAAAACTTGAAGATGGCGCTGGCGACGCTGCGCTCGAATAAGCTGCGTTCGATTCTGACGGTGGTGGGCGTCGTCATCGGCGTCTGGACGGTGATGGCGATTGCCTCGATCATCAGCGGCATTGACTTGGCGGTGACGAAGGAAATCGAATCGTTCGGCACGCGCTCGATCATCCTCACGAAATACGAGACGGGCATTCACGTCGGGCGGCGCTCGCGCGAGGAGCGTATGCGTAAGGAGTTGACGTATGAAGACGCCGTCGCGCTGCGCGCTCTGCCCACAGTCGA
>JAIVJG010000012.1 GCA_020200155.1 Acidobacteriota bacterium
CCTCAGACGGCGCTGCGCCCAATTCGACGCCGTGCGCTCCGGCGTTTTCAAAGAGAGGATAATGCCCATGAGTCAACAGCAAGTGGCCGGACAGGCAGAGGAAGAACTGAACCCTTTCAAGATCGCGCAGCGGCAGTTCGAGACGGCGGCGAACCTCCTGAACCTCGACGATTCGACGAGGCAGGTGCTGAAGAACACGAAGCGGCAGCTTATCGTCTCCGTCCCGGTCAAGATGGACGGCGGCGAGGTGCAGGTCTTCGAGGGCTACCGCGTGCAGCACAACATCGCGCGCGGCCCCGCGAAGGGCGGCATACGCTTTCACCCCGGCGTGACGCTCGACGAGGTGAAGGCGCTCGCCTCTTGGATGACATGGAAGTGCGCGACCGTCGGCATCCCCTACGGCGGCGGCAAGGGCGGCGTCGTGTGCGACCCGAAACGTATGTCGCAGGGCGAGCTTGAACGCCTGACGCGCCGCTACGCCTTCGAGATCGCGCCCATCATCGGCCCCGACCGCGACATCCCCGCACCGGATGTGTACACAGACGAGCAGACGATGGCCTGGATCATGGACACCATCTCGATGGTGCGCGGGCACACGGAACTCGGCATCGTGACGGGCAAGCCACTCGCCCTCGGCGGCTCGCAGGGACGCGGCGAGGCGACGGCGCGCGGCTGCCTCTACGTCGTGCGCGAGGCTTGCCGCGTCAAAGGCATCAACCTCAGCGATGCACGCGTCGCCATCCACGGCTTCGGCAACGCGGGCGCGAACTTTGCGCGGCTGGTAGCCGCCGACGGCGCGCGAGTCGTCGCCATTGCCGATTCGCGCGCGGGCGTCTACAACGAGCATGGCATAGACGTGCAGGCGGCGCTCAGGCACAAGCAGGAGACGGGAGCGGTCGAGGGCACGCCGAACGCTTCTCCGATGGCGCGCGACGAAGTTCTCGAAGCTGACTGCGACATACTGATGCCCGCCGCGCTCGAAAACAGCATCACGCTCTCGAACGTCGGGCGCGTGCGGACGAAGATCATCGCCGAACTCGCCAACGGCCCCGTCACGCCGGGCGCGGATCAGTTGCTTTTCGAGCGCGGCGTCCTGTTGCTGCCGGACATCCTCGCCAACGCGGGCGGCGTCACCGTCAGCTATTACGAGTGGGTGCAGAATCAGTACTCGTATTTCTGGACGGAAGACCGCGTCAACGACACGCTCGAACAGACCATGCGAAAAGCCTTCGGGGCCGTCCATGCCATCGCCGAGCAATATAAAGTTGACATGCGTATCGCGGCCTACATCCTCGCCGTCGGTCGCGTGGCCGAAGCGACGCGCGTGCGCGGCATCTTTCCCTGAGCAGACGGAGCTACACACGATGGACGACAAAATCACAGTTTACGAGAAGCCGACTTGAACCAAGTGTCGCGAAGTTGACCGCATGCTCCGTGAGAGCGGCATTGAATACGAGAAGGTGAACTATTACGTGGAGCCGCTTGATGAAGAGAAGCTGCGCGAGTTAATCGACAAAATGAAGATTGAGCCGCGCGAACTTCTCCGCACGAGCGAAGCCGTCTACAGGGAACTGGAACTCGGAAAGAGAGAACTCTCCGACGACGAGATCATCGTGTTGATGGTCAAGCACCCCGACCTGCTTCAGCGCCCCATCGTCGAACGCGGCGAGCGCGCCGTCCTCGGCAGACCGACGGAAAATATTCGCGTACTGTTGTCATAACGCCGTGTGGGGAGAAAGAAGTTAGTGACAAAGGCATCGGGAACAGTTTACGTCTGCCAGCATTGCGGGCATCAGGAACGAAAGTGGGTCGGCAAATGCCCGGACTGCGGCGAGTGGAATTCGCTCGTCGAGGAACGCGCGCGTCCAACTGCGGCAGGGGCGAAGGGCGCGGCGGCACGCGGTGGGTTTCGTCTGCGTGAGGTGAAGCCGATTCAGTACGGCGAGATTGAATCGCAAGATGACGCGCGCGTCTCGTCCGGCATCGCCGAGTTCGACCGCGTGCTCGGCGGCGGCGTAGTGCCGGGGAGCCTCGTCCTCATCGGCGGCGAGCCGGGCATCGGCAAGAGCACGCTCATCATACAGGTCGCCGACAAGCTGAGCGCGCAGGGCGTGCGCGTGCTCTACGTTTCGGGCGAAGAGTCTGAGCGGCAGATCAAGATGCGCGGCGAACGCCTTAACATCGAAGCGGCGAACCTTTACCTGCTGCCGGAGACGAATCTCGAACTCATCTTCGACGAGATTGAGCGCAATGAGCCGGGCGTCATCATCGTGGACTCGATTCAGACCGTCTTCTCCTCAAAGATCGAAAGCGCGCCCGGCTCCGTCTCGCAGGTGCGCGAAGTCGCGGGACAGTTTCTGATGCTCGCGAAGAACCGCACCATCCCCGTCTTCCTCATCGGCCACGTCACGAAGGAAGGCAACATCGCGGGGCCGAAGGCGCTGGAACACATCGTGGACACGGTGCTCTATTTCGAGGGCGAGCGCCACTACAACCACCGCATCATCCGCGCCGTCAAGAATCGCTTCGGCGCGGCCAACGAAGTCGGCATCTTCGAGATGACGGGAGCGGGACTCGTCCCCGTAGCCAACCCTTCGGAGATGTTTCTCTCGGAGCGCCCGCAGGGCGTCGCCGGTTCGGTCGTCACCGCCTGCATGGAAGGCACGCGTCCCGTGCTTGTAGAGATTCAGGCGCTCGTCTCCGACTCGAAGTACGGCACGGGCCGGCGTATGGCGCAGGGGTTCGACGCGAATCGCATGGCGCTCCTGATCGCGATGCTGGAGAAGCGCGTCGGGCTGCATTTGATTGGCGACGACGTGTTCCTCAACGTCGCGGGCGGCCTTGAGATTGACGAGCCGGCGGCTGACCTCGGAGTTGTCGCGTCAATCGCGTCGTCGTTCAAGAACAAGGCGATAGACCCGCACACGGCTGTCTTCGGCGAGGTGGGCTTAACCGGCGAAGTGCGCGGCGCGATGCAGGCGCAGGTGCGAGCGAAAGAGACGCAGGCGCTCGGCTTCAAAAAACTCATTATGCCCGCCTCGAACACCACGGGACTGGAACGACTGCTCGGCCTGCGTGTGGTCGGCGTCCGCTCGGTCGAAGAGGCGCTCGACGAACTGTTTTAACGGCGAGCGCGAAGCATGAAACAATGAACTAAGCGGCTTTTGTCTTTCATTCATCATTCACCACTCCGCATTCATCGTTTCTAATGACGAGTTGGTTAAGGGCGTGTTAATATCCTCCCCGTCATGCGCGCTAACACAGCCCTCATACGCCTTGTCTTCATTGGAATCCTCGTCGCGGCGGGGTACGTGCTGCATCCCGTCCCCGGTTATTTCGGGTTCTCCACCCACGCCACCTCCGCCGTCGTCTCCGCCGTCCTCGCGTGCGTCATCATTCTCTTCGAGATGCGGATTCAGCACGCGTCCCTCAAGACCTTAATCGGCGCGGCGGTCGGCTCGATTCTCGGCATCATCGGCGGATTCCTGATCGGGATTCTGATCAGCTATCAGGAGTCGAGCGCGGTGACGGCTGAGACGAAGGCGTTTTTGACGCTGGCGCTGGCGTTCCTGATGGCTTACGTAGGGCTGATGGTCGGCGCGTCGAAGGGCGACTATCTGGAACTCTCCGCGCTCGGCGGCATCTTCAAAGACAAGACGGCGCGGCGCGACCTGAAGATACTCGACACCTCCGTCATCATTGACGGGCGCATCGCCGACGTGGCCGAGACCGGGTTTCTCTCCGGCACGATCATCATCCCGCAGTTCATCCTGCGCGAGTTGCAACAGGTCGCCGACTCGCCCGACTCGAACAAGCGCCAGCGCGGTCGTCGCGGCCTCGACATGCTCAACCGCCTACAAGGCAACAACGTGCTCGACATACAGATCGTTGACACGGACTTCCCCGCCGTCAAGGAAGTCGACCTCAAGCTGCTCGAACTGAGCAAGCACATTGACGCCGTCGTCGTGACCAACGATTTCAACCTCAACAAGGTCGCGCAGCTTCACGGCATACAAGTCCTGAACATCAACGAACTCGCCAACTCGCTCAAGCCGGTCGTGCTGCCCGGCGAGGCGATGCGCGTCTTCATCCTGAAGGAAGGCAAAGAGTACAATCAGGGCGTCGCGTACCTGGACGACGGGACGATGGTGGTCGTGGACAACGCGCGGCGGATGATCGGCAAGAACGCGGACATCGCGGTCACGAGTGTGTTGCAGACCACCGCCGGCAAAATGATTTTCGGGCGGCTCTGGGAGGAGAATGACAACGGCGCGCAGGGCGCTAACGGCGGCTCGCAGCGCCGCACCTTCCAGCGCGAATCCCGCTCCCCCGCTCCCGTCCGCAGCGCCGAGCAGGGCGAAACAGTCGAATAGTAATGAGTGATGAAATGATGAGTGACGAGAAGAAATCTTGTCCTTTCATCCATCATTCATCATTCATCACTTTTTATGAACGTTGCGATCATCGCCGCCGCCGGGCAGGGCACGCGGTTGGGCGGCGGGCGGGCCAAGCAATTCCGGGAAATCTCCGGCACACCCATCATCATTCATACGCTTATGCGTTTCGAGCAGTGCGCGACGATCAAGGAAGTAATCGTCGTTGTGCCCGCAGAGTGCGCGGCGGAGGTGGCGACGCTGACCGGCAAGTACGGCCTCAGAAAAGTGGCGCGCGTGGTACGGGGCGGCTCGACGCGGACAGAGTCAATCTGGCGCGGCCTACAGGCGGTGCGCGCCGCGACCGCCGGTGTCGTCGCCGTGCACGACGGCGTGCGTCCCTTCGTCACGCCGGAGGAGATTGACCGTACCGTGCGCGAGGCCGAAGCGACGGGAGCAGCCATTCTCGCCGCGCCCGTCGTTGACACGATCAAGGAGGTCGAGGGCGGGCACGTCGCGCGCACGCTCGAACGCGCGCGGCTGTGGCACGCGCAGACCCCGCAGTGCTTTCGTTACGAGTTGCTGCGCCGCGCTTACGAATTGGCTCTGGCCGAGCAACTCGAAGCGACCGACGATAGCGCGCTCGTCGAACGACTGGGCGCGACCGTCTCTGTCGTCAAAGGCGACGCGCGCAACATCAAGATTACGGCCCCGCGCGACATCGCGCTCGCCGAAGTAATAGTTCAAAGCTCAGAGTTCAAGGTTCGAGAGTAGGAACCTGCTTTTTGAGTTTGAACCTCGAACTCCGAACTTTGAACTTATGTTCCGTGTAGGCATCGGTCAAGACACGCATCGTCTGGCGCAAGGCAGGCCGCTCGTGCTGGGCGGCGTGCTGATCGAGTCAGAGCGCGGCGCGGAGGGGCATTCGGATGCGGACGCACTGTCACACGCCATCACGGACGCGATTCTGGGGGCGATGTGCGAGGGCGACCTCGGCCTGCACTTTCCCGACCGCGACCCACGCTGGAAAGACGCGGACAGTCTGCAATTGCTGGGGCGCGTGATGTGGCTGGCGGGCGAGCGCGGCTACCGCGTCGTCAACGTGGACGCCACGGTGATGCTCGAAGAACCGCGCCTGCGCCCGTACATACAGCAGATGCGAGAGAAGCTGACGGGCGTGCTGGGCATAGAGATTGACTGCGTCAGCGTCAAGGCCAAGACGGGCGAAGGGCTGGACGCCGTCGGCGAACGCCTCGCGGTCGTGGCGCAGGCCGTCGTGTTGCTCGAACGAATGTGAAAACAGAGGCCGGAGGCCGGAGGTCAGTGAATAGCTGATGACTGGCCTTTAGACTCCAGCCTCTGACCTCTGCTTCTATGCGGCCACAAGATGTCATCCGACGAAAACGGGACGGCGGCGAACTCTCGCGCGAAGAGATCGCATTCTTCGTGCGCGGCGTGGTGAGCGACGAGTGGGCAGACTACCAGTCGTCCGCGCTGTTGATGGCGATCTACCTCAACGGTATGAGCGGGGCGGAGCAACAATCGTTGACGGAGGAAATGCTTCACTCCGGCGAGGTGCTGGATTTCTCCGAACTGCCGCAACCCGTCGCCGACAAGCATTCGACGGGCGGCGTGGGCGACAAAACGTCTCTCATCCTCGCGCCGCTGGCAGCCGTCTGCGGCGTCTGCGTGCCGATGATTTCGGGCCGGGGGCTGGGGCACACGGGCGGGACGCTCGACAAGCTCGAAGCCATTCCGGGTTATCGCGTCAATCTGAGCCTCGCGGAATTTCGCACGGTGCTTGAGCGCGTCGGCTTCGCGATGATTGGGCAGACTGAGACCATCGCGCCCGCCGACAAAAAACTCTACGCCTTGAGGGACGCAACCGAGACGGTGGAGGCGATCCCGCTCATCGTCGCCTCGATCATGTCTAAGAAACTCGCCGCCGGCCTCGACGCGCTCGTGCTCGACGTGAAAAGCGGGACGGGCGCGTTCATGCACGACGAGACAGGCGCGGAAGAGTTGGCGCGTGCGCTCGTCGCGACGGGCAACAGTTTCGGCGTCAGGACGGAAGCTCTCATCACGGACATGAATCAACCGCTGGGTCGCGCGGTCGGCAACGCCGTCGAGGTGTCGGAATGCATAGACCTCCTGCGCGGCGAAGTGGACGAGCGTGCGCGGCCCGTGCTCGATCTCTCCGTCGAACTGGCGGCGCGCATGGTGTCGCTCTCCGGGGTCGAAGCGTCGCTCGATGTCGCGCGCGGGAAAGTGAAACGCGCTCTCGAATCTGGCGCGGCGCTGGATTGCTTCCGCCGTAACGTAGAGGCGCAGGGCGGCGACGCGCGCGTGTGCGACGAGCCGGGGCGGTTGCGGGATTTGACGCTCCGCGAGGTCAGAGTAGAATCCGAGCGCGCGGGTTTCGTGGCGGCCATTGACGCCGCAGAGATCGGGCGCGCAGTAGCCGTCATCGGCGGAGGCCGCGCACGCATGTCAGACTCGATTGATGCAGGCGTCGGCTTTCTCGCGGAGGCGAAGATCGGCGACGAAGTGAAAGCTGGCGAGGCGCTCGGCCTGCTGCTCTGTCGCAAGACACCGGACGCCGAAGAGTCTGCGGCGCGCATACGCAGTGCTTATCGCATCGCCGAAGAACAGCCACGCGCGCCGGAGTTAATTAAGGAAGTAATCACACCATGAAGTCTCGTTTCCTCTTCGTAACAATCGTGCTGCTGTGCGCGCTCGTCGCGTTGAACTCTTCCTGCAATCGCGGGACGCAGACGGCTGACGACAAATCGAAAGTCCACGTCGGCATCGTCTTCGACATCGGCGGCAAGGACGACCGCTCGTTCAACGCCGCCGCATGGGAGGGCGTCAAGCGCGCCGCGAAAGATTTGCCCATCGTGCTGCGCGACGTGGAGCCGGGCAGCCCGACCAACATCGAGCCGGCGATGCGCGCCTTCGCCGAGCGCGGCTACGATCTCATCATCGGCGTTGGCTTCGCGCAGGCCCCGATCATGGAGGTGGTGGCGAAGGATTACCCGAACATTAACTTCGCCATCGTGGACGGCGTCAGCCAGTTGCCAAACGTCGCCTCTCTGGTCTTCAAAGAGCATCAAGGCTCTTACCTCGTCGGCATGCTCGCCGCCAGAACGTCGAAGACGGGCACGCTCGGCTTCATCGGCGGGATGGACATTCCGCTGATTCACAGGTTCGAGACGGGCTACGAAGAGGGCGCGAAGGCCGTCAACCCGCAGATACGCGTGATACAGAATTTCGTCGGCGTCAACGATTCGGCGTGGAACAATCCGGGGAAGGGAAAGGAACTCGCGCTCTCGCAGATCGGCAGGGGGGCGGACGTGATCTTCACCGCCGCAGGCAACTCCGGACTCGGCGCGTTCGACGCCGTCGAGCAGGCCGGGCGTGACGAACAGGGGCACGCGCGCAGGTTCGTCATCGGTGTGGACTCGAACCAGAACGGCGTCAAGCCCGGCTTCGTCTTAACCAGCATGGTCAAGCGCGTGGACAACGCCGTCTACAATATCGCGCAGGATGTCGTCAACCATCAATTCAAAGGCGGCTTCCACGTCTTCGGCCTTGAGACCGACGGCGTCGGCTACTCGCTCGACGAAAACAACCAGACGCTCATTCCGCCCGACGTACTGAAAGACGTTGACGCGGCCAAACAGAAGATCATCGCGGGACAAATTCAGGTGACGGACGCGATGGCTAAATAAAAGACGAGTAGCGAGTGATGAGCTAGTTGGCGTAAGTGCAAGGCTCTTGCTCATCATTCAACGCTCATCACGCATCATTTCTATGCTTGAACTTCGAGAAATTACCAAACGCTTTGGCGACGTGCTGGCGAACGACCGCGTGAGCGTCGTCGTCGAGCCGGGGACGATTCACGCGATTGTGGGCGAGAACGGGGCGGGGAAGTCCACGGCGATGCGTATCGCTTACGGCTTCTACACGGCGGACGGCGGCGAAATCGTCGTTGACGGAGAAGTTCGGAAAATCGCCACGCCGCACGACGCGATAGCCCTCGGCATCGGCATGGTGCACCAGCACTTCATGCTCGTGGACACGATGACGGTGGCGGAGAACATCGTGCTCGGCGCGGAGCCGGGCAGCGCCGCGACACTCGATTTGCAGAAGGCCGCGCGGGAGATCGGCGCGCTCTCCGACGAGTTCAAGCTATCGGTTGACCCCGAAGCAATGGTCGAGAATCTGTCCGTCGGGCAGCAGCAGCGCGTGGAGTTGTTGAAGGCGCTCTACCGTCACGCGCGCTTGTTAATACTGGACGAGCCGACGGCTGTCCTGACGCCGCAGGAAGTCGAAGAGTTCTTCATCATCCTGCGACGCATGCGCGAGCAGGGCAAGACCGTCGTTATCATTACGCACAAACTCTCCGAGGTGCTGGCGATCTCGGACGAGGTGACGGTGATGCGCGACGGGCGCGTCGTGGGTCGCGTCAAAACGAGCGAGACGAACGCGGCTGAACTGGCGCGGATGATGGTCGGGCGCGACGTGCTGCTGCGAGTCGAGAAGCCGGACGCGCGTGCGGGCCGGACGGTGTTGAGCGTCAAGCGCCTGACCGTCGTCGTGCGTAGCGGCGGCGAACGGGGTTTGCGCGACGTGTCATTCGACGTGCGCGCGGGCGAGATCGTCGGCATCGCGGGCGTCGAGGGCAACGGGCAGACGGAACTCGTCGAGGCGCTGGCCGGACTCGTGCACGCATCTCAGACAAGCGGCGCGATTGAGTTCGAGGGCCGCGACATCACGCGCACGGACGCGCGCACGCGCCACGAACTCGGCATCGCGCATATCCCCGAAGACCGCCACCGGCGCGGGCTGCTGCTCGATTTCGACCTTTCCGAGAACTCGATCCTCGGTGTGCATTACCGCGAGCCAGCCGTCTCGCGCAGTCCCATGCTGGACACGGCGGCGATCCGCGTGCGCGCTCTCGAACTGATTAAGGATTTCGACGTGCGACCGGCGAACCCCGACTTGCCCGCGCGCGCACTGTCCGGCGGCAACCAGCAAAAGCTCATCATCGGGCGCGAGTTCGGCCTGCCGCCAAAACTGCTGCTCGTCTCGCAGCCGACGCGCGGCGTGGACATCGGCGCGATAGAGTTCATCCACCGCAAACTTGTCGGCCTGCGTGACGAAGGGTGCGCCATCCTCCTCGTCTCCGCCGAACTCGAAGAGGTGACGGCGCTCTCCGACCGCCTCCTCGTCATCCATCATGGTCGCATCGTCGCCGAGGTTGACCCGAAGCAAACGACTAACGAAGAGATCGGGTTGTTAATGACGGGAGGCAGCAAAGCGAATGTGGAATGACAAGTGATGAGTGATGAATGAAAGGCCAGAGATGCCTTCGGCGTTTTATTCATCATTCCGCATCCATTGTTTAAATTATGAAACTCTTACGCGAACTGCTCTTTCCGCTCGTCGCCGTGGCGGCGGCGTTCGTCGTCGGCGGCATCGTGGTGCTGCTGATCGGCGACGACCCGATTTATACCTACAAGCTTTTAATCGGCAGCGCGCTGTCTTGGCCGGACGGCATCGGGCGCACGCTCTTTTACGCGACGCCGCTGATTTTCACGGGGCTGGCCGTGGCGGTCGCGTTCCGCTGCGGGCTGCTCAACATCGGCGCGGAGGGGCAGCTTTACGTGGCGGCGTTTGCGACCGCATGGGTCTCGATCAAGCTCGGCGGGACGGTGGTGGATGTCTTCGGCACACCGGTCAATTATTCATGGGCGAGCCTGCCGGCGGTTTTGCTCGTGCCGCTGGCGATTTTGACGGCCATTGTCGTCGGCGGCGCGTGGGGCGCGATAGCGGGATACCTGAAGGCGTATTTCGGCGCGCACGAAGTCATCACGACGATCATGTTGAACTTCATCGCCGTCGCGCTGGTCAGTTATTTCACGCAGTACCACTACAAGGTTCCGGGCGACCCGATTCTACAGACCGCGCCCATCGGAGCGGCGGCGCACATCCCGCGTCTCAGCGCGTTCATTCCCGGCCTGCCTGAGAGCATCCCGCTCAACGTGGCTTTCATCCTCGCGCTGCTGGCCTGCGCGCTGGTGTACGTCTTTTTGTGGCGGACGAAGTGGGGCTACGAGATTCGCGCGACGGGCGCGAACCCGACGGCGGCGGAGTACGGCGGCATCTCGATCAGGAAGCAGATCGTGCTGGCGATGGCCGTGTCGGGCGGACTCGCAGGGATGGTGGGCGTCAACGAAGTGCTCGGTTATCATCATCGTTATTACGACAGCTTTTCGGAGAACTACGGCTTTACGGGCATCGCCGTCGCGCTGCTCGGACGCAACCATCCCGTCGGCATCATCTTCTCGGCGCTCCTCTTCGGCATGTTGCAGCGAGGGGCCATCCCCGTTGACGCTTTCACCGAGCACGTCTCGAAAGATTTAGTGCAGGTGCTACAGGCCATCGTTATCCTGTTCGTCGCCGCGGAGGCCGCCTTCCGTGGCTCGTTCGGAAGGTTCGGGCTGTTGAAAAGGTCGAAAGTTTAAAAACGGCAGGGCGGGTGTCAGTAAAAAGCTGATGCCGACTCCCGTCCACCGACTCTTGTTCACATATGAATGAAATCTTCAAACTCTCGCTCATCTTCTCGACGATACGACTTTCGACGCCGTTGTTGCTGGCGGCTCTCGGCGGTCTGTATTCGGAGCGCGCGGGCGTCATCAACATCGCGCTGGAAGGGTTGATGCTGGCGGGCGCGTTCACGGCGGCGGCGGTGACGCATTACGCGGGCAATCCGTGGATAGGGTTGCTGGCGGGCATCCTCGCAGGCATGGCGGTCGCGTCCATCCACGCCGTCGCGTGCATCCGCTACAAGGCGGATCAGGTGGTGAGCGGGACGGCAATCAACATCCTGATGATCGGCGTGCCTGCGCTGCTGAGCGGCGCGTTCTTTCTCTCGTCAGGCTCGACGCCGCAGATTCCGAAGGACAACCTGATTCCGTGGACGCCGGTCGTGATCGCGTTCCTGCTCGTGCCGTTGACGTGGTACGTCCTCTATCGCACGCCTTTCGGCTTGCGCCTGCGCGCGGTCGGCGAGAATCCCGGCGCGGCAGACGCGGCGGGCGTCAGCGTGAATGGAATGCGTTACGCGGCGGTGCTTTTGTCGGGCGCGCTCGCGGGCATCGGCGGCGCTTACCTGTCCATCGGGCAGTCGTCTCTGTTCACGCGCAACATGACATCAGGTCGCGGCTTCATCGCGCTGGCGGCGCTTATCTTCGGCAAGTGGCGGCCTGTGCAGACAATGCTCGCGTGCCTGCTCTTCGGCTTCACGGAAGCCATCTCGATTCAGTTGCAGGGCGTGAAAGTTGGCGGCGAGGAAATCCCCAACCAGTTTATACAGATCATTCCTTACGTGCTGACCATCGTCGTCCTCGCGGGCTTCATCGGTCAGGCCCGCGCGCCGCGCGCACTGGGGATGCCGTACCAGAAAGAAAGGTAGACGGCGGGCGGCAGAGAAGCAGCGGCTTTACCTCTATGCTGCACGGGCTGGCCGTCCGCTTTTTTTGGAGTTTTCATGGGCATTTCGTTGAAGCCGGAACACTTGAAGCGCTACAGGGACATCGCCTGGCTGCTGATGAAGTATGGGCGCAGCGATCTGGTGAAGAGCGCCGGTCTGGAAGAGGCCATCGAGGGCGACGGCGACGAGCACGAGGTTCCCGCCAAGGCCGAAGAGTTAGCCTCCGATCTCGAAAAGATGGGGCCGACCTTCATCAAGCTGGCCCAGCTTCTCTCGACCCGCGCAGACATCATGCCGCAAGCGTACCTCGACGCGCTCGCGCGCTTGCAGGACAACGTCGAACCGTTCTCCTTCGGCGAGGTCGAAGAGATTATCTCGAAGGAACTCGGCGTGCGTCTCTCGAAGGCGTTCGCGGAGTTCGAGTCGCAGCCGATAGCCGCCGCCTCGCTCGGACAGGTGCATCGCGCTGTGATGAGGGACGGCAGGCAGGTCGTCGTCAAAATTCAGCGCCCGGACATACGCGAGCGCATCGCGGACGACATCAGCGCGCTCGAAGAAATTTCGGCTTTCCTCGATAGCCACACGGTCGCCGGCAAGCGCTACGAGTTCAGCGTCATGCTCGAAGAGTTTCGCAAGAGCCTGATGCGCGAGCTTGACTACCGGCAGGAGGCCAGACACCTCGCCCTCTTCGCCGACAATCTGCGCGAGTTCGACCGCATCGTGATCCCCGGTCCCGTCGAAGACTACACGACTTCACGCGTGCTGACGATGGATTACATCAAGGGCAAGAAGGTGACGAGCCTATCGCCGCTGGGGCGTCTCGAACTGGACGGCTACCTGCTCGCCGAACATCTCTTCCACGCCTACCTGCACCAGATACTCGTGGACGGGCTGTTCCACGCAGACCCGCATCCCGGCAACGTCTTTCTCACAGACGAAGGCTCCATCGCGCTCATTGATCTAGGCATGGTCGGGAGGCTGGCACCGCAGTTTCAGGACAGCCTGCTGCAACTGCTGCTTGCAATCAGCGAGGGACACGGCGACGAGGCCGCGCGGCTGGCGATCAAAGTCGGCCAGCCGAAAGACAATTTTGACGAGGCGGGCTTCCGCCGTCGGGTCGCGGAACTCGTCGTCGAGCATCAATCCGTCAAGCTGGAGAATATTGACGCGGGCCGCGCCGTGCTTGAGATAACGCGCATGTCCGGCGAGTCTAACTTTCGCCTTCCGCCCGAATTCACGATGATCGGCAAGACGCTGCTCAATCTCGATCAGGTAGTGCACACGCTCGACCCCAAGTTCGACCCGAACTTCGCCATCCGCAGCTACGCCAACACCATCGTGCAGGAACGCGTCCGCAGGACGCTCTCGTCCGGCAACCTTTACACGACGTTTCTGGAACTGAAGCAACTCGCGGAGAAGCTGCCCGCTCGCGTCAACCACCTGCTCGACTCCGTCTCGCAAAACGGCCTCAAATTCAAAGTGGACGCCATTGACGAAGTGAAGCTGATGGAGGGTCTGCAAAAGATCGCCAACCGCATCACGCTCGGCCTTGTGCTCGCCGCCCTGATTATCGGGGCCGCGCTGATGATGCGTGTCGAGACGACGTTCAAGATTCTAGGCTACCCGGCCATCGCGATTATCTTTTTCCTGTTGGCAGCGGGCGGCGCGCTTGTGTTAGCCTTCAACATACTCTTCAGGGACGAGAAGCAGGAAGATGATTCCAAGTAGCGCGGGCGTTCGCGCCGCGCGGGACGGAGGCGTATGAGACCGATGGAGAGTCCTGTGCCTGAAATTCTGTACGAGCGAGCGGAGCACGCCGCCCGCTTCATACGCTCGCGCGTGGGCGAAGACGTGCGCCACGCGCTCGTGCTCGGCAGCGGTCTCGGCGCGTTCGCGGACGAACTCGAAGACCCACTGGCGATTCCTTACGAAGAGATACCGGGCTTCGCGCGCTCGACGGTCGAGGGGCACGCCGGTCGTCTCGTGATCGGCAAAGTCGCGGGCGTGACCGTCGCCGCGATGCAGGGGCGCTTTCATTACTATGAGGGCTACACGCTCGACGAAGTGACGTTTCCCGTTCGCACGCTCGGCCTGCTCGGCGTCAGGAGTCTCGTCCTGACGAACGCCGCAGGCGGACTCAACAACACGTTCACGCAAGGCTCACTCATCGTCATCAGCGATCACTTGAACCTGATGGGGGCAAGCCCTCTGCGCGGCGCGAACGACCCGCGCTTCGGCCCGCGCTTTCCAGACATGACCGCCGTCTACGATCACGACTATCAGGAGACAGCTATCAACGAGGCGCACGAGATGGGCCTGGAACTCCGTCGCGGCATCTACGCGGCGCTCGCCGGGCCGAACTACGAGACGCCCGCCGAAATCCGCATGCTGCGCCTGCTCGGAGCCGACGCCGTCGGCATGAGCACCGTCCCCGAAGCCCTCGCCGCGCGCCACATGGGCGTCAAAGTCCTCGGCCTCTCGTGCATCACGAACATGGCCGCAGGCGTCGAGGATCGTCTCATAGACCACGCGGAAGTCATCGAAACCGGCGAGCGCGTCCGCGAGACTTTCGCGGAACTGCTGCGGAGGGTCATACCGAAACTACAGTGATGAGTGATAAGAGATAAGTGATGAGTGATAGGAGAAGACGAAAGCGACTTTCTCATCACTCATCACTTATCTCTTTGGAGCGAAGCGACGATGATCATTGGCATCAGCGGCGGCACGGGGTCGGGCAAGACGACGGTGGCGAACCGCATTCTCGAATCGGTGAGCCAGAGCGAGGTGGTGTTCCTGCAACAGGACTCCTACTATCGCAACCTCGACGAGATGCCGCTCGACTATCGCCAGCAGATCAACTTCGACCATCCCGAAGCGATTGACAACGAGTTGCTCTGCGAGCATGTGCGGGCGCTGAAGGGAGGCGCGGCGGTCGAACTCCCGCTCTACGATTTCAAGACGAACGCGCGCCGCAGAGAGACCCTGCGCGTCGAGCCGAAGCCGATCATCATCATCGAAGGCATACTGATTTTCAACGACCCGCGCCTGCTCGAAGAGATGGACATCAAGGTCTTCGTGGACACGCCCGACGACATTCGCTTCATCCGTCGCCTGCGCCGCGACGTGGCCGAGCGCGGGCGCACCGTCGAGTCGGTCATCGAGCAGTATCTCGCCACCGTGCGCCCGATGCACATGCAGTTCGTCGAGCCGTCAAAGCGCTACGCGGACGTGATTATCCCGGAAGGCGGGCACAACCTCGTCAGCATCGGCCTCATCTCAGGCCGCATACGCGAGCGCCTCTCGGACGAGCATCGCCGGAGTGCGGCGGAGACAGCCACGAGCGCCGCGCGCGTCGAGTATTAGAACATGGAGGATAAGTGAGCAGACACAGCGAACAGGAAATCACCAGCGATCAGGAAATCATCGAGGCGGCGACGGAGGCGCGCAAACGTGCGCGCGCGACCTATTCAAATTTCCGCGTCGGGGCCGCCGTCGAGTCCGAGGACGGACGCATTTACACCGGCTGCAACATCGAGAGCGCCGCCTACGAGCTGACGATGTGCGCCGAGCGCGTGACCATCTGGAAAGCTCTCTCCGAAGGAGTGCGTAAGTTCCGGCGCATCGTCGTCATCGCCGACACCAGCCGCCTGACGCCGCCCTGCGGCGCGTGCCGCCAGCTTATCTGGGAGTTCTGCGGCGACATCCCCGTCATCCTCGCCAACCTGCGCGGCGACACAGAGACTTTGCAGATGGCCGAACTGCTGCCGCGTCCCTTCGACGCGAAGTTTTTGGAAGAGAACGACGCGGAGAACAAGTAGCCTGCTCTTCGCCATCATTTCGACCGGGAATACTTAAATTGAAAATTCACACACATCTCAAACGCGTCTTCCTCGCTCTCGTCCTTATTTCGCAGACACTCGCGCCTTTCTCTTCGGGGTTAGCCGTTGCGCCGTCAAAGCCGAAAATTGTTGACCTGCTCGTGCGTGGCGGCACCGTCGTCACGATGGACAAAGACCGGCGCGTGATCGAAGACGGCGCGGTGGCCGTCGCGGGCGGGCGCATTGTGGCGGTCGGCAAGCGCGCTGAGATTGAAGGGAAGTACACGGCGCGCCAGGTCGTTGACGCAACGGGCCGCGCCGTCGTCCCCGGCCTCGTCAACGGCCACACGCACGTCCCGATGACGCTCTTTCGCGGCATCGCCGACGACCTCGACCTGAACGAATGGCTGACGAAGTACATCTTCCCGGCGGAAGCCAAGAACGTCACGGAAGATTTCGTGCGTGTCGGCACACAGTTGGGCCTCGCGGAGATGATTCGCGGCGGGACGACGACCTATTGCGATATGTACTACTTCGAGGACGCCGTCGCGGACGAGACGGCCCGTGCGGGAGTGCGCGGTGTGCTCGGCGAGACGGTGATTAAATTCCCCGTCGCCGATAACAAGACATGGGCCGAAGCCATGCGCTACACAGAGCGCTACGTCGTGAAATGGCGCGGGCACGCGCTGATTACGCCGGCCATCGCGCCGCACGCGCCTTACACCGTGCTTGAAGAGCAACTCAGGGAAGTGCGCGCCTTCTCAGACCGCACGGGCGCGCCGGTCGTCATCCACGTCTCGGAGACGCAGAAGGAAGTGGATGACATCTCGAAAGAGAAAGGCGCACGCCCCGTCGAGTATCTCGCGCGCATAGGATTTCTGGGGCCGCGCGTGATTGCGGCGCACACAGTCCACGTCAACGAGAAAGAGATTGGACTGCTCAAGGATTTCAAGGTCGGCGCGGTGCACAACCCGCAGTCGAACATGAAGCTGGCATCAGGGATTGCGCCCGTGCCGCAGATGCTCGCGGCGGGCGTGGCCCTCGGCCTCGGCACGGACGGCGCGGCCTCAAACAATGACCTCGACATGTGGGAAGAAATGGATACGGCGGCCAAACTGCACAAGGTCAACTCCCACGATCCGCGCGTCCTCCCGGCGGAAGAAGCCTTCGCGCTGGCGACCATCGGCGGCGCACGCGCGCTGCACCTCGACAAAGACATCGGCTCTATCGAGACGGGCAAGCGCGCCGACCTCGTCGTCGTTGACCTTGACGCTCTGCACCAGACGCCTCGCTACAACATCTACTCGCACCTCGTCTACGCGACGAAGGCGTCTGACGTGCGCACGGTCGTCATAGAGGGCCGCGTCGTGATGCGTGACCGCCAACTCCTGACGCTCGACGAAGCCGCCATCAAGCAAAAGGCACGCGCCTACCGCGAACGCATCTCGCGCAGCCTCTCTGCCGTGATTCGCGAAAGGAGAGCGCCGGGCAGCAGTCTGCCGTTGGAAATCGCCGCCCGGCGGTTGATAGAAGTGGCTTGGTGGGGCGATAATAGGTCTGCCGACAAATGATGAACCATTAAGCGAGCCAATGCGCTCGCTTTTGACTTTACGGAGCTATACGTGGTGAAGGGAATCAGTTTACTGACCGGCAATCCGCCGGCGCTCAATCTTTTTTTCAGCCTCGCGCTCATCCTCACCTTTGCGCGCGGCGTACACGCGCAACAGACGCCCACACAAATGCCCGCGCAGACGCCAGCGGAAATCACAGCCCACACGGAAGCCGCGCCGGAAACCGACGCCGTGCAGCGACGTATCGCACGCGCACGCACGCTGGCGGCGGTCGGCAAACTGGCCGCTGCGGCGAGCGAGCTTGAGACATTGCGCGCCTCTTCGGACGAGTCTGTACGCGACGTGACGCGCGTTCTGCTGATGTGGATTTTCGTGGAGATGCCGGACTACACACGCGCGAACGCATTGCTCGACGATGCCTTCAACGCGCGCTCGACGGAGCCGCGCGAAGTTTCTATTCGCTCTTACTACGCCCTCGCCGGGCAGGGCATCAACGGCGTGCGTACACACCTCGAACGCTATCGCACCTTCGGCCTCAACATCGCGGACGGCGACTTGACGGCGGAGGCCAACGGCGACCTTAATCAGTTGCGCGCGTTGCTGGAACGCGTCGTCGAGCACGCGAAGGCGATCAGCGACGAGGAAACCAAAGCGGGTCGGGCCGGGAAGGGTTCGGACGCGACGGCCTTGCTCGAAGACGCGGCCAGCGTGCGTCTCCGCCTCGCGCGCACAGAGGACGACCACACGCGCTGGCAAGCGGAAGTCGCCGGTGCGCGCCAACGTCTCTTCTCCTCCGAAACACGCATCGCCAGCATCAGCGAAGTGCAGCTCAATCGCCCGCAGAATAGTGTCGCGAGCGCCACCGCCGCGTCGGCTGTCACGGCGACGGGCCGCCCCACGGCACAGAAAGCCCCGGCTAAGTCTCGCGCCTCTTCGGCAGAGACACGCGCCGGCGATGCCTCCGCGAAGGCAAAGACAGTCAACAGCGCCGCGCCATCATCATCGCAGCAACAACCCAGCGCGCCGGGCGCGAGTCAGACGTCGGGCGCGACGGAAGGTGGCGCGAAGAAAGCCGAGGGGAAAACAATCTCGGTCGGCCCGCTGATCGGCAAAGCGAAGCAGAGAATCTCTCCCTCATATCCGTCTTTAGCGAAGTCTGCGCGCGTAACGGGCGTCGTGACGGTCTATCTCATCGTCAACGAGAAAGGCGACGTGGATTCTGTGCTACGCACAGACGGCCCGCCGCAATTACAGCAGGCGGCGGCGGAAGCGGCCCGGCGCTGGAAATTTCTTCCCACTATGATAGACGGCCAGCCCGCACGCGTCTCAGGCTTTCTCAGTTTCAGCTTCGCGTTGTGAACATTGCAGTAGTCGGCAGACCTGCTACCTACTTTTGCCTTGCAGGCTCAGTCTTGAGTGAATTTTTTGCCCCTTCATGCCCAAACGCACAGACATCCACAAGATTCTTATCATCGGCTCCGGCCCCATCGTCATCGGGCAGGGGTGCGAGTTCGACTATTCGGGCACGCAGGCGTGCAAGGCTCTGCGGCAGGAGGGTTACGAGGTCGTGCTGGTGAACTCGAATCCGCATCGCTTTGTCGGACACGGGCGTGCTCGATGCTTTGGGCGTCGAGATGATCGGCGCGAAGCGCGAGGCCATCAAGGTCGCGGAAGACCGCGAGCTGTTCAAGGCGGCGATGGAGGAAGAGGGCTTGCCGATGCCGCGCGGAGGCTTCGCGCACACGTGGGCGGAGGCCGAACAACTCGTCGAAGCGACCGGCTATCCGGCGATTATTCGTCCCAGCTTCACGCTCGGCGGGTGGGGCGGCGGCGTGGCGTTCAACCCGGAAGAGTTTGAAGAGATCGTGCGCGGCGGCCTCGCCGCTTCGCCCGTCAATCAGGTGTTGATTGAGGAATCAATTCTCGGCTGGAAAGAGTTCGAGTTGGAGGTGATGCGCGATCTGGCGGACAACGTCGTCATCATCTGCTCGATTGAGAATTTCGACCCGATGGGCGTTCACACAGGCGACTCGATCACGGTTGCGCCCGCGCAGACGTTGACGGATGTCGAGTATCAAACTTTGCGCGACATGGCGATTCAGGTGATACGCAAAGTCGGCGTCGAGACGGGCGGCTCGAACATACAGTTCGCCGTCAACCCTGAGAACGGAGAGGTGCGCGTCATCGAGATGAACCCGCGCGTTTCGCGTTCGTCGGCGCTGGCGTCGAAAGCGACGGGCTTTCCCATCGCGAAGATCGCGGCCAAGCTCGCCGTCGGCTACATGCTCGACGAGATTGCTAACGACATCACGAAAAAAACGCCCGCGAGTTTCGAGCCGACGATTGATTACGTCGTGGCGAAGATACCGAAGTGGGCGTTCGAGAAATTCCGCGACGCCGAAGACGTGTTGGGGACGCAGATGAAGTCCGTCGGCGAAGTGATGGCGATTGGGCGGACGTTCAAGGAAGCTCTCTTCAAAGGCTTGCGCTCGCTCGAAGCCGTCACGCCACTGCGCCTCGCAGACGTGCCGGACGACGAGTTGCAGAGAAAACTCGCGCGCCCCAACTCGCAGCGTTTTTCTTACATCACCTACGCGCTGCAACACGGCTGGAGCATCCCGCAAATTCATCGCCTCTCGCGCATAGACCCGTGGTTCCTCGAACAGCTTCAGGACGTGATGCAAATACAGGATGAGATCGAGGGGCACACGCTGGCGGAAGTCTCAATTGAAGCTCTGCGCGAGGCGAAGGAGGCTGCGCTGTCCGACCGGCGCATCGCTTACCTGACCGGCAGCACCGAAGATGAAGTGCGCGCCCACCGCAAGCGCGTCGGCCTCGTGCCCGTCTATAAGCGCGTGGACACGTGCGGCGCGGAGTTTGAATCGTTCACGCCGTACCTCTACTCGACTTATGAAGAAGAGGACGAGTCCGCGCCGACGAATGCGCGCAAGATTATGATTCTCGGTTCGGGGCCGAACCGCATCGGGCAGGGAATCGAGTTCGACTACTGCTGCTGTCATGCTGCGTTCGCGCTCCGCGAGGCAGGCTTCGAGACCATCATGGTCAACTGCAACCCGGAGACAGTCTCGACCGACTACGACACCTCCGACCGTCTCTACTTCGAGCCGCTCACGTTCGAGGACGTGATGAACATCATTGATGTGGAAAAGCCCGAAGGCGTCATCGTGCAGTTCGGCGGGCAGACGCCGCTCAATCTCGCGATGCGTCTGCACGAAGCGGGCGCGCCGATTATCGGCACGTCGCCCGACTCGATTGATCTGGCGGAAGACCGCAAGCGTTTCGGAGCGTTGATGTCTGAACTCGGCGTGCCGCAGCCGGAGAACGGCACGGCCACGTCGGGCGAAGAGGCGAAGGCTGTGGCGGCGCGCATAGGTTATCCGGTGATGGTGCGCCCCTCGTTCGTGCTCGGCGGGCGCGCGATGGCGGTCGTCTATGACGAGCGGAGTCTTGACGAGTACATGCGTACCGCCGTTGATGCTTCGCCGGAAAAGCCTGTGCTGATTGATAAATTTTTAGAGCGCGCGGCAGAGTTCGACGTTGACGCGCTCGCCGATGAGAGCACTTGCGTCGTCGCCGGGATACAGGAGCACATCGAGGAGGCCGGGATTCATTCGGGCGACTCTTCGTCTGTGCTGCCGCCGTTCAAAATCGCGGAAGAGCATCTTGAGACGATGCGGCACTACACGCGCATCCTCGCGCATGCGCTCAAGGTGCGCGGGCTGCTCAACATTCAGTTCGCGATTAAAGACGACCGCGTCTATGTGCTCGAAGTGAACCCGCGCGCGTCGCGCACCGTGCCGTTCGTCTCGAAGGCGACGGGCGTGCCTCTGGCGCGCATCGCCGCGCTCGTGATGGCCGGTCGTCCGCTCGCGGAGTTCAAACTGCCAGATGAGTTGACCGTCAATCGCTTCTTCATCAAGTCGCCGGTCTTCCCCTTCGCCAAGTTCCCCGGTGTTGACCCGATCCTCAGCCCGGAAATGCACTCGACGGGCGAAGTGATGGGCGTCGGCGAGACGTTCGGCGAGGCTTACGGCAAGGCGATGACGGGCGCGGGGCTGGAACTGCCCGCGACGGGCACGGCCTTCATCAGCGTCAACGATGCGGACAAGGGGCAATCGGTCGTGCTGGCGCGACGCCTCGCGCGGCTCGGCTTCAAGCTCGTGGCGACGCAGGGCACGTCCGAACGCCTGCGCGAAGTAGGTCTTGATGTCGAGCCGGTCTTCAAGGTCAACGAGGGACGCCCGAACGTGGTTGACCACATCAAGCGCGGCGAGATCGCGCTCGTCATCAACACACCGCTCGGTCGCGCCTCTCACTTCGACGAGCAGGCGATTCGCCGCGCCGCGCTTCAGTACAACGTGCCGTGCGTGACGACGATGACGGGCGCGCAGGCCGTCGTCGAAGCCATCACCGCGCGCGCGCACGGCGAGACCAGCGTCATCTCGCTACAGGAGTTGCACGCGGCTTCCGTGAGCGCGCGTTGAACTGGTGTCGCACGCGGGCTTTTCATGGGCAAAGAGATGTCTGACACGACGACCACGCGAATCAACGCCGTCGTTATCACGGTAAGCGATAGGTCTGCCAAAGGTGAGCGGGAGGACGAGTCGGGCGCGGCGCTCGCGAATTTGCTTCGTGAAATCGGCGCGAACATCGTCGCCACGGAAATTTTCTCAGACGATCTCGAACCGCTCGCCGCCGCGTTGCGCGACTACGCAGACCGACGTGAAGTGAATCTCATCTTGACGACCGGCGGCACGGGTCTCAGCCCGCGAGACAACACGCCGGAGGCGACACGCGCCGTCATCGAAAGGGAAGTGCCGGGCATGGCCGAGGCGATGCGTTCTGAGACGCTCACGAAGACGCCGCTGGCGATGATCTCGCGCGGGCTTTGCGGCACGCGCTCCGGCGCGCTCATCGTCAACCTGCCCGGCTCGCCCTCCGCCGTGCGCGAGTGCTTCGCCGTCATCCGCCCCGTCCTCGCGCATGCCGTCTCGCTCCTCGCCGGTCGCGCGCATGAGGAGGCGAAATGATCATGGGCGGTGATCAGTTCTGGTTGGTTAAAAATTCAGTTGGCAGCCGCCCGCGACAGAATGGGCGTGGCGCGCCACTCAGATACCGAGCGTTATCATCTGAAAGGGATCGGGATGTGAAAGCGTGCGCGACGCCGGCGCAAGGATGTTGCAATGAAGGTCAAACCTAACGGTTCTAAAAATTCCCTTGCCTCCAAATCTAGAATCAAAGTATCCTGTCCTCCCCGTTGAAACCGTCGGCGTGATTCTCCCCACGCCATTTCTCTCGACCGTCCGACAAGGGATCAAGGTGATGAAGTTTCTCACCGAGATTACGCGCTTTCCGCCGCAGAACACTGGCTTCGTTCTTCCAACGAGGAGCGCGCCCGATCAGCGCCGGGGCTTTGCTTGCGCGCAGACCACCTTGCAACCGCTTCGGTCGAGCGCAATTTCTCCACATCTCTCATTCAGGCAAACTGAAGACGGGCGGCACAGCAGCGCCCCGCCACTACCTGCGCCGAGAGCCGGATCAAGGGGGTGGAACTTCTGGACGGATGATTTGAACCGCCACGGCGATTACAACCAGACGATCCGGGCCTTCATGGTCTCGTTTGATTATCGCGGGAGGTTCGGCCCGGCCTAACGGAAGCGTAGACATCGAGCCGCGCCGCAGCATGATTAGCGGCGCGGCTCGATCTTCAATCATTCAGGCTTGCTCACGGGCGGCAGGAGGTACTATGAAAACTCGCAAATCGGATTGCGTAGGTCGTACTTACTCGGCAGCTATTCGCAAATCTACTCTGATAATGATCGTGCTCTCCGCGATGGCCCTTACCGTGCCCGCTCAGGCACAGAAGAACTCACTGGTGAGTGTCAGCCGGGACGGAACCGGGGACGGCAGCGGGCCTTCCTTCTTGGTAGGCGACGGTAGTACTAGTCCACAGCGAACCGACTTCTCAAGCTCGGTCGTAACCCCCGACGGGCGCTTCGTAGTCTTCTACAGTGGTGCCACAAACCTCGTTCCAGAAAGAGTCAGCGGCCAGTTTTTCCAGGTTTATGTGCGGGATAGGGTGAGCGGGACGACGACGCTCGTCAGCGTCAACCGCGACAGGACTGGCGGGGGTAACGAGTCATCCCGCGACCCCGCAATCAGCGCCGACGGGCGTTATGTCGCCTTCGTAAGCCACGCGAGCGATTTAGTCGCAAACGACACTAATAATCAAAGTGATGTTTTCGTCCGCGACCTGGTGGAGAAGAAGACGACGCTCGTCAGCGTCAATCGAGCGGGAACGGATAGCAGCAAGGGCGCACCTACTCTATTCAACGGCGCGCCGCTTAACCCGGGATTCCTTTCTTTTTGGCCTCTGATGAGCACCGACGGGCGACGGATAGTGTTCCTCAGCTATGCCGACGACCTGGTCGAGAACGATACCAACAACGCCCTGGACATTTTCGTCCGCGACATGCAGACGGGCGTGACGAGTTGCGTCAGCGTCAACCGCGCGGGCGTGCCGAGCGGCAACCGCAACGAGGCGCACGTTAGTGAGCATGAAGTGCTAGGCGGCTTCTTTAGGTTTGAGCCTGTCATCAGCGCCGACGGGCGCTTCGTCGCCTTCCAGAGCGACTCGAACGACCTCGTGGACAACGACACCCTTTGCGTCATCGCCTGCAACGGCCTCAACGGCCTCTCGGATGTCTTCATACGCGACCTCGTAGAGAATAAGACCACGCTCGTCAGCGTCAACCGCGTGGGCACGAACGGCGGTAACAGCGGTTCTGGCAACCCTGTCATCAGCGCCGACGGGCGCTTCGTCGCCTTCCAGAGCTTCGCGACAGACCTCGTGGACAATGACACCACGTCGCAACGCGACATTTACGTGCGCGACATGGCGAAGGGCCAGACCACGCTCGTCAGTGTCAACCGCGCGGGCACGAACGGCGGCGGGAACGGCATTAACTCCCGTGACCCCCGGATCAGCGGCAACGGGCGGTTCGTGGCCTTCAGCAGTCCGGCCACCGACCTCGCCCCCAACAAGAACGATGTCCTAGTTCAGGATGTCTTCGTCCGCGACCTGGCGACGGGGATGACCACTTTGGTCAGCGTCAATCGCAGCGGCAACGACAACGGGCGGCCCCTGAACACCAACTCCTCCCCGCAGGCCCTCAGCCATGACGGGCGTTTCATTGTGTTTACCGGCAACGCCAACGACTTAGTTGTGAACGACAATAACGGCAATTCTCCCGGCGGGGGGCATGACGTCTTCGTCCGAGATTTAGCCATAGGGACGACCTATCCGCTCAACTTAAATCTTGCGGGCAGCATCAGCAACAGCGGCGGGCTTGAGCAGGGGCGCATCAGTGCCGACGGGCGCACCCTGGTCTTCGAGAGTCCAGTCTCCGATCTGGTGGAGAACGATAAGAACAACACGTGGGATGTCTTCGCGCGCGCCGCCCACCCCGACTACCCGATAGACGACCCACAGTTCTTCGTCGCGCAGCACTACCGCGACTTCCTCAACCGCGAACCCGACCCGGCGGGACTCGCCTTCTGGACGAACGAGATGACCTCCTGCGGCTCGGACGCGCAGTGCCAGGAGGTCAAGCGGATCAACGTCAGTGCGGCCTTCTTCCTCTCGATAGAGTTCCAGCAGACGGGCTACTTCGTCTACCGGACGTACCAGGCGGCCTTCAACACGGGCGAGCGGCTCAGGCGAGGAGATTTCCTCCCCGACACGCAAGGGATCGGAGGCGGTGTGCTAGTCGGACAATCTGGGTGGGAGCTACGGCTGTTAATCCACAAGCAGAGGTTTGCCGATGAGTTCGTCAAACGTCCGGCCTTCACCGCCGCTTACCCGGCGACACAGACGCCCGCGCAATTCGTTGACGCGCTGAATGCGAACACGGGGGGATCTTTGTCGCAATCCGAGCGGGACGCGCTGGTGAGCGACCTGGCAGCAGGCAGAAAGACGCGGGCGGAAGTCCTGCGGGCGGTGGCCGAAGACGCGGACTTCGTACGGCGCGAGTTCAACCGTGCGTTTGTGCTCATGGAATATTTCGGCTACCTGCGCCGCAACCCCGACGACGCACCTGATACAGACTTCTCCGGTTACAACTTCTGGCTCTCGAAGCTCGATCAGTTCAACGGCAACTTCGTGCAGGCGGAGATGGTCAAGGCGTTTCTCGCCTCGACGGAGTACCGCAACCGCTTCGGCCAGCCGTGAGGGGCGCGACTCCGGCCTCACTATCGGCGGCTGTTTGCTGAATAGTTTTGACAACGCCGGGCGGCGCGGCCTAGAATCCGACTCGTCATCGCGCTTCGCCGCAGATCATGCGGACACACAATTCTATGGACAGCATGTTGAGCGTGTTTCTCCTGCAAGCGACCATCCCGGCCACGAAGGTATCACTTCCGGCACACGTCGGCGGCCCGCTGACGGCTTACTGGCCGGTGATGATCTTCTTCGCCGTCGCCGTCATCTTTCCCGTCTTGCCGATTGTGCTGGGCCGCTTCGTCCGTCCGAGCGTCTACCTCAAGGCGAAGATGCGCCCTTACGAGTGCGGCATAGACCCGACGACCGAAGCGCACGACCGCTTTACCGTGCGCTACTACATCGTCGCGATGCTCAATTCGCCCTCATCGAGATGTTCGTCTTCATCGGCATACTTATCGTCGGCTACTACTACGCTTGGCGCAAAGGCGCTTTGGAGTGGGCGTAAGAGAAAGGATGAGGGCGGAGGGATGAGGGATGAAAGAGGCACATCAGCAGCAGGACTTAAGGTCTCGCACGAAAGCTTTTGCGCTTCGTATTATTAAGCTTTACACAGCGTTGCCTAAAAGCACTGAGGGGCAGGTGCTGGGTAAACAGTTGCTGCGTTCGGGAACGTCAGTCGGGGCGCATTATCACGAAGCGTGCCGTGCAAAGTCTGACGCTGATTTTATCAGTAAGGTTGAAGGCGGGCTTCAGGAACTTGATGAAACGGTTTACTGGCTGGAACTAATCACAGAGGCGAACATCATGGGTGGGGAGCGGCTTAAAGCCCTTCATCAAGAGGCTGAAGAGTTAATCGCGATGTTCGTTACAATGGTCAAAAATGTCAAAACCAAAAGAGGGACTTAAATACGAGAGGATGAACGAAATCGCTTTCTCTTCATTCATCCCTCATCCCTTATCCCTCATCCTTTAATTTATGGCTGAACATCCTGAAGGCATCGTCTTAACGACGGTTGATTCGATATTCAACTCCCTGCGGCGGAACGTGGGCGCACCGTTGGTGGGCATGAAGCCCGTGCGCCACGCGGTGAACTGGGCGCGTGCGTCTGCGCTGTGGCCGATGACGTTCGGGCTGGCTTGCTGCGCCATCGAGATGATCGCGACCGGCGCGGGGCGCTTCGACATAGACCGCTTCGGCGCGGGAGTCTTCCGCCCAAGCCCACGGCAGAGCGATTTGATTATCGTCGCGGGCACGGTGACGTTGAAGATGGGGCCGGTTGTGCGTCGCGTCTACGACCAGATGCCGGAGCCGAAGTGGGTGATCGCGATGGGCGCGTGCGCCTCGACCGGCGGGCCGTTCGATTCCTACTCGACGATGCAGGGTGTTGATCGCACGATCCCCGTTGACGTGTACATACCGGGCTGCCCGCCGCGCCCCGAAGCGTTGCTCTACGGCCTGATGTGCCTACAGGAAATCATCATGCGCGAAGCGCCCGCCGCATACATCTTCGAGTCAGGCGGGACAGTCCACCGCCGTCGCCATCTCGAAGGCGATAGTGATTTGGGAGAGGTCGCGCCGCTCGATAAGGAGGGGCTTGAAGTGGCAGCAGAGGCGAAGGCGTGAATTTCGCCCGTCGAATCTTAGAATCAACAAGGCCGCACTCAGTTGAGCGCGGCCTTGTTGTTTGCGCGCGACGCCGGATACGTCAGAACCGCCTGCGGTAGCGGGCGGGTCGTCTCCGGGGCAAAACCCGCCCGCTACCGCAGGCGGTTCTGACCTCGCTTCTCAATTTCCAGCCACCTTCATATCCAGCGCGCGGACGAGAAAGCCCCAGCGGTCTGCGACTTCTTCGATGGTCTTGGAGACGGGCTTGCCCGCGCCGTGACCGGCTTTGGTCTCGATGCGGATGAGGACGGGCGCGG
>JAIVJG010000091.1 GCA_020200155.1 Acidobacteriota bacterium
GATGTTGCCGTTGTTCGACCCCGTCAGGCTGATGGACGGCTCGAAGCCGAACGCGAGATGGACGGCCTCAGAGGTTTTGACGAGCGGCGATTCGCGGTGGCCGGGAATCTGCGACGCAGGTGTTGAGGAAATCATCTCCGTCCTGACCGTCAACTTCTCGCGCTCGGCCTCCTCTTTGATAATCACCGCGACCTTCTTTTCCAAATCAGCGATGACCTCGTTGCTCGTCGAGCGCAGGTCAACGGTGAACCAGGCGTCCGCCGCCTTCGCGTTGACTACTTCGGAGCCACCGAGCATTCCGATGTTGAGATTCGCAGGCACACCGGGCGGCAGCGGCAGTTCGTAGATGCGCGCGATGGAGCGCGCGAGCGGGAGCGTCGCGGAATAGGGCGGCGTGCGCGAGCGCGTGTGCCCGCCGGGGCCGATGAAGTGATGCCTGTACCAGTTGACGCCGATGCCGCCGTAAGTGAAACCTTCGTAGCCGCCGTCGAGCGCGATGTAGTGATCTATGCGCCCCTTGTTGTCGCCGACGAACTGCTTGACGCCCTTGAAACTCGTCTCTTCCTCGACGGTGAAGACGAAGACGAGATCGCCCTTCGTCTTTGCGTTCGCCGCGTCGAGCGCGCGAATCATCGCCAGCATTGCCTCGACGTTGCGCGTGTCGTCGCCGACGCCCGGCGCGTAAATCTTCCCGTCGCGCACTTCTGCCTTGATCTTCAAGCCCTCCTGAAAGACCGTGTCCATGTGCGCGTCGAGGACGACGGAGGGGCCGCCGCCCGTGCCCCTGCGGACGGCGATCAGGTTGCCGACCGTATCGCGTCGCACGGCGAGCGACTTGTAGCCGCGCAGCAGCCGCTCGATGAAGGCGGCGCGCTCGCGCTCCTTGCCGGAAGGCGCGTTGATTTCCGTGAGCGCGATCCACTCGCGCAGAATCGCATCGCGGTTCTTCTCGACGTGATCGAAGGCCGCCTTGATTTCCGCGCGTGCCATCAAAGCTTTGACCTGCGCGTCGTATGGGTTGTCAGCAGCGGGGCGTGCGCTCGCCGTTTGGCCGCCGGCCTGCGCGAAGGCCGTCGCGCCGCAGAGAAGCAACAGGCAGGCGAGAAAGGGGAAAAAAGCGTGTGGTCTTTTCATCATCATTATCGCTCCCGGAATTTTATCTTCGCCAGTAGTTCTTGATCTTCGGCGCGAGCAGGTGGAAGGGAACGTGCTCGGCCTGCCGCCCGGCGCGGCGCAGGAGTTCGACCATGCGGAGCGCGCCGTCTGCGTTGCGCGTGTGGACGATGATGTGGGAGGCCGACTGGCGGTCTGGGCGCGCGGCGAGCCAGCGCGCGACGGCATAGCCGGTTCGCTCGTCGTCCAAGGTGTCGGAATGATAGTGCTCCGGCAGCAAGTCGTGATCGAGGAAGACTGCATCATACTGATTGGCGGCGAGCAGTTCGATGGCACGCTCCGGCTCGACAGCCACGTCGAGGTGGTCTTTCCTGAACCGTTTGGTGAACCACTCGTGACGGAGCACGTCGTCGTCGAGCAGAAAAACGTGTACGGGGCGGCGCGCGTCGGCGTAAGTATGGAGGCCGAGCTTGCCGAGAAAATTCTGTATGATACCCATGCTCAATTCGATATTCCCGGAGGTGCGGCGGCGCACGCCCGCGACAAATTTGAAGTAAGACGCGGGCAAAAATATAGCATACTCGCGCCGTCCAACGTCGGCTCAGCGTGGTGCGCTTCTCAACCTCGCGACTTGCTTACCTCACGCGTTCGTGGCATGTTGGCCGACGCTCCGACCTGTGGAACCTAATGAACAAGTGTCCTTACTGCGTCAGACCTTTGCGGATGGGCGGCATCCAATGCCGCGCGTGCCGCCGCTACGTGCTCCGCTGGCCGCACGTCGTGCTCCTGATCGTGCTGGGCGTCGCGACGTTGGCCGCGTTGCTCGAACTCCTGCTCAAGCTCGAAGTGGGACGCTAAAAACCGGCGGCGCTCGCCCGGTCTGTTTTTATGAAACAGATTCTGCAAAATCGTAAGACGGGTGAAGTGAAGGTCACGGACGTGCCTGCGCCTGCGGCACAGCGCGGTCGCGTCCTTGTTCGCGCCGCCGCCTCGCTCATCAGCGCAGGGACGGAGCGCGCCGTGGTTGACATGAACCGCCAGAGCCTTCTCAACCGCGCGATGGAGCAGCCGGAACTTGTCAGGAAAACGATTCGGCGTGCGCGCACGGAAGGGTTGATGAACACCGTCAACGCCGTCCGCTCGAAGCTCGACTCTTACGTGGCGCTCGGCTACAGCGCAGCCGGGACGGTCGCATCTGTGGGCGAGGGCGTGACGGAGTTTCGCGCGGGCGACCGCGTGGCGTGCGCGGGCGTCGGCTATGCCTCGCACGCGGAGGTGCTGTCCGTGCCGAAGAACCTCTGCGTGCGCCTGCCGGAAGCGGTCAGCCACGACGAGGGTGCTTACGCGACGCTCGGCGCGATTGCCTTGCAGGGCGTGCGCCTCGCCGAGCCGACGCTGGGCGAGGCGGTCGTCGTCATCGGCCTCGGACTGCTCGGCCAACTCGCAGCGCAACTCCTGAGAGCGAACGGCTGCCGCGTCTTCGGCATAGACCTCGACGCGCGGAAGACGGAGCTGGCGCGCACACTCGGCATGGAAGCGGGCTGCGCGCCGGACGAAGACGCACGTAGGCTCGTCTCGGAGTGGACGCGCGGGCGCGGGGCCGACGCGGTGCTGGTGACGGCGGCCACTTCTTCTAATCAACCCATCGAACTCGCGGGCGAAATCTCGCGCCTGAAGGGGCGCGTCGTCGCCGTCGGCGGCGTCGGCACGGATGTCCCGCGCGACGTTTATTACCGGCGCGAGCTGACGCTGAAAATCTCTATGTCATACGGCCCCGGTCGTTACGATCCTGAATACGAGGAGCGCGGGCACGATTACCCTTTCGCCTACGTCCGCTGGACGGAGGGGCGCAACCTCGAAGCTTTCCTCGACCTCGTCGCCGCAGGAAGCGTCAACGTCGAACGCCTGACCACGCACCGCTTCTCCGTCGAAGACGGCGAGCGCGCGTATCAACTAATCACAGGCGAGACGGCGGAGCCACACCTCGGCGTGCTGCTCGAATACGACACCGCGCGCGAGGTCGAAAGGCGCATCGAACTTGCGCCGGAGTCGAAGGCCTCCGCACGCGACGCGAAGAATGTTTTGAACGGCCCGCAGACGAGCGTCCGTGTCGGCCTCGTCGGCGCTGGCGGCTACGCGACGGGGATGCTGTTGCCCGCTTTCAAAGCGGCGGGCGCGCAATTTCAGGCGATCACCACGGCATCCGGCATCTCGGCGCTGAACACGGGGCGGCAGTTCGGCTTCGCGGCCTGCGCTTCGAGCGCGGAGGAAATCATTAACGATCCGTCGGTGAATCTCGTCGTCATCGCCACGCGCAACGACACGCACGCCACGCTCGCGCGACGCGCGCTTGAGAGTGGCCGCCACGTCTTCGTCGAGAAGCCTCTCGCGTTGACGGACAGTGAGTTGAATGAAGTGCTGGAGGCCGCAGGGGAATCTGCGACGACTTTGACGGTCGGCTTCAATCGTCGCTTCTCGCCGCTCGCGCGACGTGCGAAGGAATTTTTTGAGGGACGACGCGCGCCGCTCTCAATCGTCTATCGAGTCAACGCGGGTCGCCTCCCGCCCGACCACTGGGCGCAGAACGAACTGGAAGGCGGCGGGCGCATCGTCGCCGAAGTTTGCCACTTCATTGACCTGATGCAGTTCTGGACGGACGCGCTTCCCGTGCGCGTCTACGCAGAGGCCGTCGCGGGCCGCAACCACGAAATCGTTGACGAAGATTCCGTGTTGATTACGTTGCGCTTCGCAGACGGCTCGAACGGCTCGATTGCGTATCTGGCCGAGGGCGACAAGTCTCTGGCGAAAGAGCGCGCGGAGATTTTCGGCGAAGGCCGCAGCTTCGTCCTCGACGATTTCCGCAGCGCAGTGATGTACCGCGATGGGCGCGAGGAAGTTGTCAAACTGCGCGCGCAGGATAAAGGGCAGCCCGGCGAGGTCCGGGCGGTCTGCGCCGCCGTGCTCAAAGGAGAGCCTGCGCCCATCCCGCTCGAACATCTCGCCGCGACGACCCGCGCCACGTTCCGCATACGCGAATCGTTGCGCGCAGGGCAGGCTTTGAATCTTTAGGTTGCCGCCCAAAGTTTTCCACATGTGGAAAACTTTCTCACACGAACGCAATATTTCGGCAGTGAGAATTTTTGCGCACGACGGGACACGAAACTCTGAAAAATCGAAGCCGTCGAGCTTCCTCACGCATCGGTCTTGCAATCTAAAACGCGGATGCTATAATCCCGCACGCCCGATGGAGAGGCGAAGCAGTTTCGCGGCTTCGACAGAAGAGCCGCCGCGCACCGCAGCACTACCCACGCGCGGCGGAACACAAGCAATTTCAAGTTTGAAGTTTTCTCGCAGGATGTCTTCCGACAACGCCAAAAAGATTCCGCCTCTGTTCGCTGTGCCCGAAAGGGAGCCGGCGGAAGAGTCTGCTGCGCCGCCCAGGCAGAGGCGCAAGCGCGGCGAGGAACAGGAAGTGCCGCCCGCCTGCTCTCTCTGTTTCGGCACGGGCTACGAAGTCATTCCGGGGAAGGGCGCGCGACGCTGCGAATGCCGCACCGAGGGCACGCGCAACAAACTGCTCGACGGAGCGCGCATCCCACGCCGCTACGATCCCTGCTCTCTACAGAACTACTACCCCGCACAGGGCAACGGCTCGCAACTCAAGGCTTTCAACTACGCCTTCCGACTTGTGCGCGAATACCCGTCGGTGGATCGCGGCCTCCTGCTCATAGGCCCCGTCGGCGTGGGCAAGACGCATCTCTCCGTCGCCATCATACGCGGCCTGATGGAGAAGGGCGTGCCGTGCATGTTCTCCGAGTTCGGTTCGCTGCTGAAGAAGATTCAGGACTCCTACAATCCCATCTCGCAGAACTCGGAGATGCGTGTGCTCGCGCCTGTCTATCAGGCCGAAGTGCTGGTGCTTGACGAACTCGGCGCGTCGAAGCCGACCGACTGGGTGCGCGACACGATGATGCAGATCATCGGCAATCGCTACAACGACAAGAAACTGACAATCTTCACGACCAACTACCTCGACGCACGCCGCGCCCCGACCGACGAGACGCTCGAAGACCGCGTCGGCGTCCGCCTCCGCTCGCGCCTCTACGAGATGTGCAAGACCGTCCAGATTGACGGCGACGACTATCGCAGACGCTTCGACGCGCCGCAGATTTGATTAAAGTCAGGTTAAACTTTATAACTGCGGCGACTTACGCTGTTAGATTAACCCTCCGCGGCACGTCGTGCCATGTCTCGCAACCTCTGTTCGAGACGCTCTTCGATGAACAGGTGCAGATTATCACTAAAGTCAAAGCCAAGATGAAGAACCGACTGTTTTCCATCTTCGACAAACTGATGCTGCGTAAACGTGCGATTATCGAAAGCGTCATGGATCAGTTGAAGAACATTTCACAGATTGAGTCAAATTCTTACTGCGGGCTTAAAAATAACACTTTTCGTAGTGTCTGGCGGAATTTTCTCACTTCCGCGCCGGAAATCTTACTGAAGCAGAATCAAAGGATGTTGTCTTAGCGAAGGGCAGGGAATATCACCGGAGTAGATGTCGAGGGATCGCTCATTGTCTGAAATTTACCTGATCGCGTCGAGGAGTTTGATAAAGTTGCGCTTGCGTTTGAATTCAACTCGGAGCGCCACGAGGTAGTCGTCAAACTCAGCTTCGCGCCCCAGTCGGTCGAGCAGCTTGCGAATCTTGTGCAAGAATTCGACTGCCTGTTCGTAAGCGGCGTTGTTTGTCATCTCCACCAGAGGGGCGATGCGTTCCCTGTAAATGGAGAGAGCGTCTTGCGGGTGATCCTGCTCGCGCACGGCGGCGAGCTTCATCCACAGGTCGTTTGCGCAGCCGCCCTCCAAAGCCTCCTGCCATGCCTCGTCGTATCGCTTCTCCCACAGAAAGATGCGCACGAGTTCCGAGTGATCGGCCTCCTGCCAGTGCCAGTAGGTTTTCTGACGACCCTTCTGCTTTTTGCGTCCCGCAATCGTCTCTCGTATGTAAGTGAGCGCCCGCTCTCGCCACTGCGTCGATGATGAGGGTCCGGCTTTGCGCGCATGTGCTTGTAGCTTCTGATAATTTTCGAGGCGGGGAGATTCCGTGAACTGCTCCCAGATAACTTTCAGAATCATCTTCGCCGGGGCCGAGCGCGGGCACGCGCGCCCACTCAGCCTCGGCAAGGCGGCGGTACTCAGTTAACCCCGACTCGCCGAGCACGTCCGGATAAGAGACTACTACGCCACCAAAAATCTCCCACTCGCTTCGCATTTCCCATTCAAACAGCCGCTGCGCTAACGCCACTACGTCAGGATTTGCTTTCAGGCAGGCGCGGTGATGCAGTTCCTGTAGTTCATTTATGCAGCCGCCCATGTGCCCGTCCGAGTCATCAATGTATTCCAATGATTTTTCAATTTGAGAGAGCGCATATTCTGTGAGTTCTATGACCGCAACGACATGACCGTCATCAAGCAGTGCGGCGACGGACTCGATCACGCGGTGAACTCCACGCGCGTAGCCACCCGCCGAGTAATAATCCACGTAATCATTCGCACGCGTGGCATTTTTGATTGAGCGGCGGTAGGTGGCGAGATCAATTCGCTCTGGGTTCATCCGCGCGGTCTCAAGGAACAGGCGTTCGCGCAAGCTGTCACTCTCCAAAGCCTCATTCAGCAGCATCTCGACCAGCTTGCCCTTATCCTGCTGCTCAAGAAAGGCGCGCACGTCCTCCATCATTGCCGCAGACTTCTTTGGCTTGCCTCTCTTGCCTTTCCCTCCCGACTCCTCAATCCAGGCCAGGGCGGCGGCTACACAGTGTTTGCAAAATTCTCCGTCGTCCCCGACCGGGCAACTGCACGAGTAGCCTAAACGGCCTCGCTCCGCCCAAAACTTGACGCGATAATCTTCCGTCCCGGCGACCTTGGCCGCCACCTGTCCGCGGTACTCCGTCAGCCCGTGCACGCGCCCTTCGTCGAAGTACTTTTCACCACGCGCGAAGAACCTCTCGCCGGCCAACTGGCGGATTTCGCGGACGCTCAAGTTATTCAGTGCTGATTGGGACATCGGAGCATTAACCATCTGAGAGAGAGCATGAGTACCCGACTGCTTAACTCATGCGTGCTCGAAGGTCAACCTTTATACGTTGATGACCAGCCAAAGAGTGCGCGCAGCCTTTGTGAAAGGTTGAATTTGAAGACACAGCGCTCGCACGAAGGAAATTTTTTCGGGCGGGGTTTTTGACGGGACTCAAGGGAGTAAAGAGGCAGTAATAACTGTAGTCAGGCGCACAAGACTAATTCTTCTACCCTTCGAAAATGTCTGCAAATACGCGGTAAAAGTAGAAAAGCGCGCCCTAGACGATACAGGCGCGCTTCTTAAAATAACGGAGCCGACGGGACTCGAACCCGCGACCTCCGACGTGACAGGCCGGCGTTCTAACCAACTGAACTACGACTCCGAACTGAAATAAATTTTCAAACCTGGGGCGAAGTTGACCGGCTCTTGTCTGGTAGGCACGGAGGGATTCGAACCCCCAACCTCTTCCTTGTAAGGGAAGCCGTCTACCGTTGACATACGTGCCTGTTGTCACCAACCGGCCCCGAACTTTCAGCCCTCGAAAATTTCTCGAGGCCGCTTGCAAAGAACAGTCGCCGCGATGATTCGGCGCTTCTGTTTTGTCCGCGAGCGAGATCACACTTTAAGAGAAGCGCAGACGTGGTGTCAAGCGCACCCCCAAATAACTTCAGACGCTCACAGAAGCCAGACGGGTAATTCGCGAGCATCATCGGCGCGCTCGTGCGGCGTCGAAGCTGAAGGTCTCTGCGTTGGCTGCGGCGTGGTGTGTCTCGGCGGCTCCGGCGTCTGTGTTTCATCTGCCGGGCGCTGTTTGTCGAGCGGCTCGATGAGCAACTTGCTGACCTGTTTGTCCAGTCTTCCGATGACAGGCATCTCTCGCCCTCCTGTCCTTTCCGTCCCGTCCCGTTTGCGGCTATATTTGACCGCGAGATTTTTACGTTGGAGAGTGTAAGCCTGTGTTCAAGACAACGGCAAGAACAAGTCGCGCGCCGCGCAGATTGCTCAACATCATCATTGCTTTCGTGCTGGCCTGTGGCGTGACGGCGTTGAGCTACGGTCAGAGCGCGCAGGACACAGCCGCACCGCGCCAGCGTCCGCGACGTGTCGGCACAACGACGCCGACGCCTGCGCCGCAGTCGGAGACGGCTGCGCCTGCAAAGCCTCGCGCGGCAAATGGCGTCGGCGAAGAAGTGGACGAGGGTGAGGTGGTGCGTGTAGATACTCAACTCGTTTCCGTGCCGGCGGTCGTCACGGATCGCACAGGCAAGCCTCTGACGAATTTGCGCGCGGACAATTTTACGATCTTCGAGGACGGGCAGCCGCAGAAGCTCGCCAACTTTGCCACCACCGAAGCGCCGTTTGAAGTCGCGCTCCTGCTCGACACTTCAGGCTCGACACGCGCTGAAGTCGGACTCATCCGCCGCGCCGCGCAGACGTTCGTCGAGGCGCTGCGACCGGGCGACCGCGTGGCCGTCGTCGCCTTCAAGACCGCGCAGGAGGGAAAAGAAAAACTCGCCGCCGTCGAAGTGAAGACCAAGCTGACGGACGACCGCGACGCTCTGCGCGAAGCCATTGAGGGCATCGGCGCATCGAACGGCACGCCCTTCTACGATGGCCTTGAGCGCGTCGCGAAAGAAATCTTCGACGCCCCGCCGCGCGGAGATGTGCGCGGGCGTCGCGCGCTCGTCGCGCTCACGGACGGCGTGGACTCGACGAGCGAGGCAGACTACGACGAAGTTCGCGCGCGGCTCAAACGCGCCGGCGTCATCTCTTATTTCATCCAGATCAACACAGAGGATTTCGTCGAAGACCGCCTCATGGAAGACTGCCGGGACGACGGCGCGCTCAGGCTTTCGCGCACGCAGCTGCAACGCTACCGGCGCATCTTCGCCACACGCGCCGACGCCAGCGACTACTCGAACTTCTGTCGTCTCGGCCCCTTCGAGCGCATGAACATCAGCCGCACGCTCTACGGCCTCGCGCGGCAGGAGATGAACGATCTCGCGAAGGATTCCGGCGGCAAGACTTTCCCCATCGCCGATTTGCGCGACGCGCGACGCGCCTTCCAGCAAGTCGCCGACGAGATCGGCACGCAGTACAGTCTCGGCTACTACCCGACGAACAAAACACGCGACGGCGCGTTCCGCACCATCCGCGTACAGGTGCGCGGCGTGCGCGACGCGCAGGTGCGTGCGCGCGAAGGTTATCAGGCTCCGAAAAGTTAAAATGTTCGCCAGGCTTCTTAACAGACAAAAGGATCGTCATAGATGAATCAATCGAGTTCGTTTGAACGCATTACTTTAATTGTCCTCGACAGCCTCGGCGCGGGCGAAATGCCGGACGCCGCCGCGTGGGGCGACGCAGGCTCCGACACGCTCGGCCACATCTGCGCGTCGCGCGCTGTGCGTCTGCCGAACTTGCAGCGTTGGGGGGTGGGCAATATCCGCCCGCTTGCAGATGTTCCGCCGGTTGAAAATCCGCGCGCTGTATACGGTCGTTGCGCGCTGCGCTCGAACGGCAAGGACACGACGACAGGGCACTGGGAGATGGCCGGCATCGTCCTCGAAGAAGCGTTCCCGACTTACCCGCAAGGATTTCCCGCAGACATACTCGCGCGCTTCGTCGCGGAGACGGGCGTGCCCGGCGTGCTCGGCAACGTGCCAGCTTCGGGGACGGAGATAATCAAGGAACTCGGCGCGGAGCACGTCCGCACGGGGCGACCCATCGTCTATACGTCCGCCGATTCCGTCTTTCAAATCGCCGCGCACGAAGAGATCATCCCCGTCGCGCGCCTCTACGAAATTTGCGAGACAGCGCGCAACATCCTGCGCGGCGAACACGAAGTGGGACGAGTCATCGCGCGTCCGTTCATCGGTCAACCCGGCTCGTTCACGCGCACAGAGAACCGACACGACTACGCCGTCCCGCCGCCGCGCGAAAATCTTTTGCCGATGCTTTCCGAAGGGGGACTCGACGTGGTCGCCGTCGGCAAGATCGCCTCCATCTACGATTCGATGGGCGTGACCGAAGACTTGCCCGGCAAAAACAACAACCAGTCCATTGACCAGACCATCCACGCGCTTCGTGCAGACACGCGCGGCCTCATCTTCTCCAACCTCGTGGACTTTAACGTGATTGGCTAAGAGGATAGGTGTCATGGAAATGGTTTCTATCCTGTCACCTGTCACGCACTAGGGTCTTTGAGGATGGCGACGTATGGCAGGTTGCGGTAGCGTTCGGCGAAGTCGAGGCCGTAGCCGACGACGAAGGCGTCAGGGATTTGGAAGCCGAGATAGTCAATCTTGACTTCACGTTCGCGCCGCTCGAACTTGTCGAGCAGGGCGGCGAGCTTGACGCTCTTTGCGCCGCGTGAATGAAGATTGGCGAGCAGGTAGGAAAGAGTCAGCCCTGTGTCCACGATGTCCTCGACGACGAGGATGTCGCGCCCCTCGACAGGCACTTCGAGGTCTTTGACGATCTTCACCTCGCCCGACGTTCGCGTCCCCGCGCCGTAGCTCGAAATCGCTATGAACTCGATGCCGAGTCGCATGTCTATGGCGCGCATCAGGTCGCTCAGGAAGATGAACGCGCCTTTCAGGACGCCGAGCATGAGCGGGTTTTGCCCGGCGTAGTCGCGCGAAATCTCCGCGCCCAGTTCGCTGATGCGCGTCTGGATTTGTTCGCCGGTAAAAAGCGGCTCAAGGTTCTGGTTGCTGAACTCCGACACGGCGCGGGCGGAAGATGTTGACACGTGGGCGGCCTCCATTGTGATAAAGAAACTTGACTGCTAATGAAATTGACTTCTCTCCAGGAGCGTCGAAACCGCGCGACGTTTGCGCGCGCGACTCGTCGTACCACATACTATGAAAGCTTTTCCGACAGGTCAACTTTGAAAGCAGTGGGCAGTGGGCAGTGGCTAGTGATCAGTTAAAAGACAATCGCTAACTACTGATCACTAACTACTGCCTACTGAACTTTATGGCTGAAGATCAATCCACACGCGACCGCGTTCGCGCGCTTGTGCGGGACGTGCTGAAGAATGCCGTCCCGGCTGATGAATTGGAACACGTGAGCGGCGCAAGTGAAACCCCGCGCGCGCGCGTCGTGCCGATGGTCAGCGAATCTCCGGCGGCTGCGGAGCCTGCGTTCGCGCGCGACGAATCCTCCAAGACGGTCATCACGGAAGACGACGTGCGCGGACTTGAAGACGGCGCGCGTCTGCGAGTCGCGGAGGGTGCGAGATTGACGCCGCTTGCCGCCGACATCGTGCGCGAACGTCGCATCGAACTCGTCCGGCGCACGCCGCGTCGCGGTTCGCGCGCCGAAAAGATCGTCGCCGTCGGCGCGGATCATGGCGGCTATCCCATGAAAGAGGAGTTGAAAAAACTTCTCATTGAACTCGGCCACCGTGTCCACGACTTCGGCACGAACTCGACCGACGCCGTTGACTATCCGGACTTCGCGCACGCCGTCGCGCGCTCCGTCTCCGAAGGCGGCGCAGACCTCGGCATCATCATAGACGGCGCGGGCGTCGGCTCCTGCATGACCGCCAACAAAGTTCCGGGCGTGCGCGCTGCCGCGTGCTACTCCGTCAAGGTCGCCAAAAATTCACGCGAGCACAACGACGCCAACGTCCTCACGCTCGGCAGCGGCACGATCACGAGCGCGGAGATGCGCGAAATCGTCAGCGCGTGGCTCTCGACGGAAATCACAGAGGAGCGGCACAAAAAGCGCGTGGCGAAAATCGAAGCCGTCGAGCGGCAGTATCGTAGTTAGAGGATGAGCGAAACGAGTCCTCAGGTGATCGTGCTGGCCGGGCCGAACGGCGCAGGAAAAACGACGCTCGCGCCATACCTTGTGCGGGACGCTTTCGGAATGCTGGAGTACGTCAATGCCGATGCCATCGCGCTCGGCCTTTCGGGTTTTCGGCCAGGGGGCGCGTCGGTCGAAGCGGCTCGTGTGATGCTCAAAAGGCTGCGCGAATTGGCGGGCGGGCGCAGCAGTTTCGCGTTTGAGACAACTCTCTCCACACGCTCTTACGCGGCATGGATTGGCAAACTGAAGCGGCAGGGCTATAACTTTCACCTCGTCTTCCTGTGGCTTCGCAGCCCCGAACTGGCGGTACAGCGCGTCAGGGAGCGCGTCTTACTGGGCGGACATGACGTGCCCGCACACATCGTCCACCGGCGTTATGAAAAGGGCGTCAGTAATTTCTTTCGCCTGTACAGCGAGTTGGCCGATTCGTGGGTGGTGTATGATAATTCCGTCTCCGGCGACATCCAGAAATTAGCGAGGGCACGGGAAAGAAAGCTCCAAAGGTGTTTAGTTCGGCTCTGTGGGAGGACTTCAAGAGGGTAGCGAAATGAATGTCAAACCGAGAAATCTCAAAGACCTGCTCATCTCCGAGGAGCAGGCTGTGGACGAGGCGATGCGAAAGGCCGTCGAGCAAGCACTCCTGACGCACAAGCGCGCCGGCAACTCAATCGCATCCTGGAAGGACGGGAAGGTGCTGATGATTCCCGCCGAGAAGATTCCTGTTGACGAGGTGCGGGTGAAGAGACACAGGTCGGATCGGGAGCGTTGATGGCGACACCATATTCAAACAACGGTGATTTCGAGCATCTCGTCGAGCAGATCACGGATGTCATCGTGGCGCGCTTGAACGGCGAGGCCGACGGGCAGGCGGCGATGTGCGGGTGTTCGTCGGAGTGCTTCAATCGCTGCCCGGAGCGGATGCAGCGCGTGCTGGATGCGGGCGCGGCGCGCATCGGATTGGTGCTCGGTGACACCCCTTCGGCGCGCGACTGGGCGAGCTTCGTTGACCACACGCTTTTGAAGCCGGAGGCGTCCGACGCGGACATCAGGCGTCTGTGCGAGGAGGCGGCGCAGTATCATTTCGCGTCCGTGTGCGTGAATCCTTCGTGGGTGCGCGCGGCGTCGTGCAACCTGCGTGGGACGGGCGTGCCTGTGTGCACGGTGGTCGGCTTTCCGCTCGGAGCGACGCTCCCCGACGTGAAGGCTTACGAGGCGCGGCGTGCGATTTACGATGGAGCGCGCGAAGTGGATATGGTCATCAACATCGGCGCGCTCAAGAGCGGCGACGATTGCGCGGTCGAGTTCGACATTCGCGCCGTTGCCGAGGCGGTGCACGAGTACGGCGTGCTGCTCAAGGTGATTATCGAGGCGGCGCTCCTGACGGACGACGAGAAGGTGCGTGCGTGTCTGGCGGCACAGCGGGCGGGCGCAGACTTCGTCAAGACTTCGACGGGTTTCGCGAAAGGCGGCGCGACGGTGGCGGACGTGGCGCTGATGCGTCGGACGGTCGGGCCGGGGATGGGCGTCAAGGCTGCGGGCGGCGTCAAAGGCATGAGTGACGCGCGGGCGATGATCGAAGCGGGCGCGACCAGAATCGGCGCGAGCGTCGGCGTTAAGATCGCGCAGGAGGCCGCCGGCATCAAGAGCAGCGCGAGCGTCGCCGCATACTGAAGAAGGCAAAAGGTAAAAGGCAAAAGTGAAGATGGAAAGCAGCAACTTGCTTATCTTCTTCCTTTTGCCTTTTACCTTTTGCCCTACTTGACTTGTCTTCTTGTAAAGCGCGCGGCTTTGCGTCTATGCTCCAACCGCTCTGATTTTCAAAAACATTCCGGGCGGTAACTAAAGCGATGGCGGAGAAGAAACACAGCATTCTGGCGGTGATTCTCGGCGGCGGCGCGGGCACGCGCCTCTATCCACTGACGTTGATGCGGTCGAAGCCGGCGGTGCCGCTCGGCGGCAAGTATCGTCTGGTGGATATTCCTATCTCGAACTGCATCAACTCGGACGTGCTTCGCATGTTCGTGCTGACGCAGCACAACTCCGCATCGCTCAACCGCCACATCGCGACGACGTATCGCTTCTCGCAGTTCTCGAACGGCTTCGTCGAGATACTCGCCGCCGAGCAGACGCCGCATAACCCGCAGTGGTTTCAGGGAACTGCCGACGCCGTCCGGCAGGTGCTCCCGCACATGAGCGACTGGGGCATAGACACGCTCCTGATTCTCTCCGGCGATCACCTCTACCGCATGGATTATCGAAAGTTCCTCGCCCGCCACTTCGAGACGGACGCGGACGTGACCGTCTCCGTGATTCCTTTCCCGCGCGAGGCGGCGGAGGAGTTTGGATTGTTGAAGGCGGAAGCGGACGGGCGCATCGTCGAGTTTCGCGAGAAGCCGAAGGGCGAGGCGCTCGAAGAGATGCGCGTAGACACGAGCGCCTTCGGGTTGAGCGCGGAAGAGGCGGAGCGGCGGCCTTTCCTCGCCTCGATGGGCATCTACGTCTTCAAGTACGACAAACTGGTCAAGCTTCTTTCGCATAACGAGTCGTGGGTGGACTTCGGGCGCGAGGTAATTCCGGCGGCCATCCGGTCCGGCCACGTGCAGTCGTTTCTTTTCGACGGCTACTGGGAAGACATCGGGACGATCTCGGCCTTCCACGCCGCCAACCTCGACATGACCTCGACGCTTCCCAAGTTCAACTTCTTCGACACGGACGCTCCCATCTACACGCGCGCACGCTACCTGCCGCCGTCGAAGATGAACAACTGCGAGGTCAACAACTCGATCATCAGCGACGGCTGCATTCTCAATCGCGCCGTCATCAATCGCTCGCTCATAGGCTTGCGCACGCGCATTGATTTCGGCGCACACATCGAAGACTCCTACCTCATGGGCGCTGATTTTTACCAGTCGCTCGAAGAGTTGGACTCCGATTCACAATCGGGGAAGCCGCACATAGGCATCGGCGAGGGCGCGGTCATCAGGAACGCCATCGTGGACAAGAACGCGCGCATCGGCGCGGGTGTGCGCCTCGTCAACGAGAGCGGCGTCCGCGACGCGGAAGCGCCCGACGGCAGCTTCTACATCCGCGACCGGATCATCATCGTCGCCAAAAACGCCACCATCGCGGATGGCACGGTCGTCTGAAAAGATGAACGGGGAATGACGAACGGCGAGTTGGAAGCGTCTATCTTCCAACTCGCCGTTTGTCGTTAAGGGCTTTTTACTGGTTGAGTCTTCCGCCGGCAGCGGTGAGTTGCTGCTTGCGAAGTTCGGGCGGCGGTGTCTGTTTCGTGGCGTTGTCCTGCGCCGTCGTGCTTGAGCCGGAGGGCTTGTAGATGTAGCTGTCTCGTGCGCGGACGACGAGGTTGGGACGCTTGACGCGCACTTTGATCTGGCGTCGCTCTGAACTGGCGGACTGCTTCGACGGGTAGTAGCCGAGGCTGTACTGGCGTCGCAACTCTTCGGCGATGTTGGTAAAAGCCTCTTCGATGTAGCGCAGGTCGGCTCCCTGATAATGTCGCCCGCCGCTCTTGGCTGCGAGTTCGCGCAGGTAGTCGCCTGCGCGCTGGTACTCTTCGCGAGTCGTGCCCACGCCGCCACCGCCGCCCACAACTACCGGCGGATAGCGGCCAGTAGTCCCGCCGATAATGATGCC
>JAIVJG010000310.1 GCA_020200155.1 Acidobacteriota bacterium
CGCGCGCAGAGGAAGATGACTGGAGCCGTCGCCGCTCCGACCACGGCGTTGAAGAACTGCACCGCCAGCATGTTCCGCCCCACGACGTAGTACATGCCCGCGACCAGGTAGGGCATGCCCCAGCCGCTGCCGCTGCTGGCCGACCAGTCCGCCACGAGCGCCTTGTGATAGAGATCGCCCCGCCAGGATTCGAGCAGAGCGTAGCCGAAGAAGTCGTAAGTCTTTGCGTCGCCGCCGAAGAAATCCTGCGCGGACATGGCGAAGATGAGCGTCCCGACAAAGACTCTGACGATGAGGCCGCCGGCGAACACTTGCAGCAGGAAACCTTTCTGATCATTTACCCGCGATATTATCACGCCGGCGGCGATGGCGCAGACGGCGCAGAGCAACACCGCCGTCGCCCCTCCGCGGAGGGTGAGCGCGATTGTCGCCCCCAGAGCGATTGATAGTGCGGCGAGAAGAGCCTTCATAACTCCCGTGTCGAGTAAAATCGTTGCCGGTAGTATTCAGTAAATCCCGCTCCGTCGCAACTCACTACCAACCGGCGCGCCGTTGGCGAAGCGCTCGTCGCACACGCTCAGACATTCAAAACGTCACGCGACGGACGACTCAACGGCGGCCCATGACGCGGCGCGGCTCGCGTCACCTGTGCCATCGCCACGGCGGGACGGCGCGACGCCAGTTCCGCCTGTTTTAGACGCGCACGCTGCTGTTGCCGGTCTTCACTTCTCTCTTTCATAAGCACGAAGCCGACCGCGATGAAGATGAAGTAGAAGACGAGGATTTGCGAGCGCTGCCGGTAGGCCGTCCCGACGTTGCCCTGGAAGATCGAGTACGCCAGAGTCAACATCGAGGTGAACATCAGGATGGGGAGCGCCTGGCGCAGCCTGTATTTCAAGGTGAACCAGACGCCCAGGACGAGCAGGGGGAACGACGTCCACCACATCAGCATCTCCGGCAGTGTGATGCTCTGGCGCAGGTTCGCCACCTGCCATGGGAACGGCGCGAACAGAAGGTAGAGCATCCCGACGGGAATCGCCTTCAGCGCGCCGGTGGTGGTCGAAACGTCCACGTCTTTGCCGAAACCTGACCCGGCTGTAGTCGACTGGTCGGCGCGGCTTCGCTGCACACTACTGAGGTCTCCGTAAGTCTCTAATTGAACATTCGCGGTACGCAGCACGCCGAGATAAGTCAACGCCAGCCCCACCGCCACGATGACCGTCACCTGCCGCGCCAGACTCCTCGTCGTCTGCGGCTTCATCCCCACCACGAACGCGCCTACTATCGCCGCCACCGTCATGTAGAAAACATAAAACCTGAAACTCATCAGACCGAACAAGGCCAGCACCAGCACGCTTACGTGCCTGAAGCTCAACTGCTCGCCCAACTTGAGCGTCGCCAGCATCACCAGCGCCAGCAAAAACACGATTGGCCCGTCCTTCAATCCCTGCGACGACCACAGCACCAGAGAAGGAAAGAAAGCCACGAAGAAGGCCGCCAGCCTCGCCACCCGCACGTTCTGGAAAATGTGACGCGCGCAGAGGAAGATGACTGGAGCCGTCGCCGCTCCGACCACGGCGTTGAAGAACTGCACCGCCAGCATGTTCCGCCCCACGACGTAGTACATGCCCGCGACCAGGTAGGGCATGCCCCAGCGGCGGTGAAAATCTGCAGGAGAAACTCACTGTGCTCTTTTATCCGACTGATGAGAAGGCCGGCGCACAAGGCCACGACGACACACACGAGGACAGCCCCCGGCCCCGCGTCGGGCACGAAGAAGGCGACACTGACGGTGATGGCGAGCGCGAGCAGCGCGAGCAGGGCATTCATCTTTTTCGACTACTTGCGATTGGCAAATGATTGTCGGGCAAAGCATCCGGGTTGAAGTGCCGCGCGGCGCAGGCGAATTTGGTACTGCCGGCGCTCGAACGCGCGGGGAGCGAAAACCCTCTCAAACCACACGTCTCTAAAGATCGTCCGGCAAATCTGGCCGCGTTTTATTCTCGATCAGGAAGCGGTCTTCGTCGCTCAATTGTTTGATTGGTTTGGCCGGGACACCGGCGATTAGTTGATTCTCACCCTCTAGCTGTCCGGTGATGACGGCCCCGATGCCGACGATGCAGCGAGATGGTATCACGCCGCCCGGCGCGACGCGAAT